>WVZO01000208.1 GCA_011772425.1 Candidatus Aminicenantota bacterium | reverse complement strand
TAAATATTTCATCGCTTCTCTCCTTTTTTACCTCCAATTGCCCATCATAATGAAAGGCCCCCAGTAATAGGGATGAGAGTATTCGGTTTTCTGCCGGTTAGATGGATGGGATTTGTTTTTGTCTTTTGATAACAAGTCTTCAAGGCCAGCTAGTTCCAACTGGGCCTGGCGCAGGGCTTCGATTTTGCTGGTAACTTTTCCTTCTTTTAGTATCCCGTAGAAAGTCATCATTAAATCTTTGGTGCTTTCATCCGCCACAGGCCACAGGGAGGCTACCACGCTTTTGGCGCCGCTCTGCTGGGCCAATTCGCCAAAACCGTCGATCTCTTCACCGTTTCCGCCGACTCCGGTCTGACAGGCGGACAGCACCAGGAGTTTTATGTTGTCAAANNCGATCTCTTCACCGTTGCCACCCACCCCGGTCTTGCAGGCGGAGAGCACCAGGAGTTTTACGTTGTTAAAAAGCTTTCCCATACGGCGGATTTCGCTTAGCTTCATGGCAGTGCCGTCGCCCAGTAATAGATGGTTTTTGGTTTCATCACCGGGGCTGAACTTGAAATGGCTGGCAATATGAACCAGGGGGTAACCTACATCCCGGAGTTGTTTAACCATCCTATCTTTGGTAAAATCGTCATCTATAAAGGCTTTTCCTTTTATGAGGCCGTAATACCCGTTCGCTTCATCTTTTACAATAAACCGGATTTCAGCCGGGACATTGGGCAGGGGAGGTAATTCCTGGCTGCCCCGGCTGGCTCCCAGGCCCAGGATTCTCCTTTCTTTGATAGGGCCTGCCTTGATATTTTTTAAACTTAACGGGGTTATTGTTACGATCTTGTATCTCTGTAATAAATAACTTTCGCCGTCCCAAAGGGCGCCCAGTGGCAGGTATCGCAGTACGCCGTCCAGGGATACCACCAGGTTGGTGACCCCATATTTTTTTAGTTCCTCATCCACTGCCTTGAACATGGCCTCATAGAATCCCTTTTCACAGCTCTTTATTTTTTTTATTATAATTGTTTCTCTATCATTGGTTTTTTTAATCCTGTGAATCCCGCGTCCCGCATCCAT
>WVZO01000454.1 GCA_011772425.1 Candidatus Aminicenantota bacterium | reverse complement strand
AATCCAATAAGGGGCATTCCTGGATTGTTCCTTCCCTCGTGTCTACATTCTCCACGCAAAGTTGGCGATATCCCGACATCCCTAATTCATGCGGGATATCCAGCTTTACACCGGTTTTGATGTCAATTACCAATGCCATTTTAGTTTTGTTCCTTCGCCTTACCCCGTAAATATCCCATCTGTTTGTACGAGACGATGTCAAATACGTTTTTTACCCTTCCTTTTGTGCTTTCACTTAGAAAAATGTTTAATTTCATTTCTGTTCCAAATATATCAAGCATTTCAGTTTTGAATTTTTCAGCATCTTGGCGGCTCGGTTTTTTTGAGGGGTCAAACTCAGTATTCTCATTTTGATTATCTGTAGAATTATCATTTGTAGGTGGTGGTGGTTTCCTCCTGCCTGTTTCTTCCTCTCCATTCTCATTATAGTCATCTGGATACAAATCATCGTCTTGCGAAAACATATCACTGCATGCAGACATAGCACGTGTCGCTGCAACTCCCGATCTTTTGATACTCTGACTCTTACATTTATGCCAATTATCAGCTGGTGCAACTTCCAATAGCTTTACCACAACCCATACTTTTCCCTTTTTTCTCACATCATACTGAGGCCCACCTAACACCTCAGGGTCTTTTGTTTTCCACCATTCTTCCGGTATTTCTTTTTTAGTCTTTTGTACACGATAGCGAAATCCCGATTCCATTGTAGAACAAACACCATAACCCTCTCCAATAACGGTATTGGTTACAACATGGACTAATTCGCATTTCGTTTCGTATCGAATGTGACCATTTCCTAAGTCATGAGATTCTGGGTGATATCGTGCAACAACACGGAAAAGCTGGTTTATTAGTTCCGAACCCGACTTCCAGAGGAAAGGCTTTTTTATACCCTCAACAGTTCCATAGTGAACACCCTTTTTAAGAACCTCCTTATATAGCCTTTCAAGCTCTTTTCTCTGTTGTTTAACATCATTCACAGACAATACCATTCGGTTGTCTGCTTCCCGATCATACACAATTGCCTTGGCATCCAAGACAACTGCTTTGTCATTCTTGTTCATATTATCCTCCATTTTATTTTTTATTTTTTTTCTTTGAGTGCGTGGTAACACCAATTTCCAACAGAACAGATCGCAGCATAAAAGTGTTAGATACATGTTCTCCGCACCTGTCTGCTGAAAATCCGAATATAGCACCGGAAATAATGTGCACATGTCAATCAATATTCCGCTTTGGTGAAATAAGCATCTAATACACCTCCTGTTATCCTGGCTCTCTTTCAAACCCGGAGGTTTTACACCTGGCTGTGCTGCGAAATATTGAATCATTTTTTGTGCATCCATTGTCAATCCTTGATCTCCTCTATTTCCAGCTTCCACCCCTTACTCTTATTTTCGCTTATCACCCCCACGAATGGGAATGAAAAGGGTTTGTAAGAATTTTGCCGGCGGGGAGGGCTGAAGACAACTTTATCATCACTTTCCCTTACCAGTGCCATTTGATTTATGTTTGCCTGCCACCAATACACAATATCCCCAGGTTCAGCATGTGCAACTCCGGGATATGAAGGGAACGTGTTTATAACAACGCGATATCTCTTGTCTCCTAAAGCATTTTCGTGTATCACGCCGCCCTCCTTTTCTTTAACTTCTCTATTTGATCTGCTAATTCTTTCTGAACAGCCGCATTCATTATGGAATCATCCTTTTCATCCACCGGCCTGTATTCCCTTTTCGTTTCTCCTGCATGCTTGCTCTCATTCTTCTTGCAATATTCCAAATAAGTTGAATACCGCCATGCAGGATGGCCTCCGTTCCTCACTGCCGGGATATTTTTTAAGATAGTATTCCGGGACCACCCGGTAAGCATCATCATATCTGATAGCGTTAGGAGTACTTCTGCCCCTTCCCTTGCCAGAGATAATTTTTTCCTGAGGGTCTCCGGCAATACTCCACCCTCCCGTTGACCTGCTTCTTCTCCCTGGGCATAGCCTAGCATGTAGGCCTGCCAGGCAACTAAGAAGATGAAGTCTTTCATATTCATCACATTACCTCAAAAAAAGACCAGACCACCCGGCAAGGTGCACAGTGCACGGTGAGTGTTGATGTAGGACGGGGATGGTCCTGCTTCCTTTGCTTTTCTTGCCGGGTGGCTGGTTTGATGATGAGGGAGGGAACCATGACAAAAACGAACCAGGTCCGGGCCTCCCGCACGACCGGAAGTCGAATTTTCTGCCCGGACTGGAAATATTTTTCTCTTCTCTCTTTATGAAAAATATTGCCTGGCAGTAAATGCATGTCCGGTATCCCGGCTGGAGTGAATCCAGCGGGTGCCCACAGCGATCACAAACGAATTCGCTATATGACGGCATGTTCTCCTCCTACTGATAGCTTAAGTGGGCATACTTCCCTTGACGTTATTGAAATATGTTTCCCGGACTCCTGACAGATTGTTCCGTTTTGTCCACATTCTGCCCGGGGACAGCTAAAACAGTCATTAATGATAAGTTTCTTTAGTTTCATTAATACCCTCCAATATTCTCCGGAAGTAAATCGCTGATCCTCTTTTGAATTCCTTTCACGGCTTCCTTTTCNNCACGGCTTCCTTTTCAGCGTCAATTAATCGTATTTGTTCCATTGACGCTATAAGTTGTGCGTTTATGGTGTCCTCCAAAATTTCCAAAAAAGCCACAAATTCCCTGGAATGGGGAAAGCATCCACCGCGTTTAACGTAGAAAATCCGTTGAGACATTAAATTCATATTTTCACCTCAAAAAAAACAAAAAGGCAGCAACAATGAGCTGGTGGTCGAGGTTCGAGGTTCGCTGTGCCGACGTGCCACTGTTGCCGCCGCAGTATTGCATACAGGCGGCGCGAAAAATACAAAAGAATCTTGCTTTTCCCTGCATTCTCCGGCCGCCTGGGTAAAGAAAGGATAAAGGCGCACACCGGGCAGCAGCGGTTTCCACCAGGAGGATGGAAGAGTAAGCGTTTGCTGCTGCCCGGCTCGACATTCGTTGGAGAGTTACGCACTCCAGCAGGAACAGGGGTGCACCTGCCGGAGTATTTAGGGGTCTATTA
>WVZO01000345.1:1194-1565 GCA_011772425.1 Candidatus Aminicenantota bacterium | reverse complement strand
CTACTGTTCAGGTGGTATATTAAGGAGATCGAAACCTTTTTGGCTTTCTCATTCACCCCAATCATAAAAGGGGGCGGGAAATGTTTTTCCCGCCCCTTTTTTTTATCACCCATTTCCCTGTTTATTTGTGATTTGGAATTTGTAATTTCTTTCTTTTTGTGATAAACTAAAATTTAAACGTTAATAAATAAACGTTTTGTAACAACAACAAATACTACAACCAAAAAGGAGATAACATGCTGCATTGGATCGAAGCCATTATATTTTTCGTCTTGTTAATTCTAACCATTTACGGTTTTTTTCAACCCCTTTATATCCGGTATAAACTGATCACCCTGGGGAAACCGGAAAACCGCTACGATAATCCCCTA
>WVZO01000345.1:841-1131 GCA_011772425.1 Candidatus Aminicenantota bacterium | reverse complement strand
CAACGAAAATTGGAATATCTTCGGCCACGGGGTGATTCGCAATATTCATTCGGCCTGGGCGGATGTGTTCGGGATCATGGTGTTATTGGCGGTTCTTTATTTTGTCATCCGCCGCTGGATATTCCGGCCGAAATCCTATACGTATCCCTCCATTGAATCCGTGCTCATCTACACGCTTTTGGTTACAGTCACCATCACGTTCTTCCTTTATGAAGGCGCAGCCATTTCCCACAACCCGGACCATGCCTACCAGGCCTTTGCCGGGAAGGTCATTGCCGAATGGATGGGAC
>WVZO01000345.1:0-752 GCA_011772425.1 Candidatus Aminicenantota bacterium | reverse complement strand
ACATGATTTTCGGCCCTATTAATATTGCGTTCCAGGATTATCGTTCCAGCGGCCGGATTAAACCACTGGAAATCGACCTGGAAAATGCGGAAAGTTTCGGGGTGGTGAACATAACTGATCTTACCTGGACGGATTTATTCGATGGATATGCCTGCATGGAATGCGGCCGCTGCGACGACCATTGCCCTGCCAATCAAAGCGGCAAACCCCTATCTCCCAAAGAAATCATCCTCCAACTTAAAAAATACATGCTAAAAGATAAGAAGAACCTGCTCCGGGACCCGGATAAACGAGAACCCCAGGCCTTAATGAGCGGTTCGTATACCGAAGATGAAATCTGGACTTGTACCACCTGCGGGGCCTGCATGCATGTGTGCCCGGTTAAAAATGAACACTTACCTAAAATCATCGGCGTGAGGCAGAGCCAGGTGCTGATGGAATCCAAATTTCCTGGCGAACTCAACCAATTCTTTAAAAACATGGAAACCAACAGCAATCCCTGGGGCTTCGGCGCGGCCACCCGGGCAGATTGGAGCGAAGACCTGGATATAAAAACACTATCGCAGGACCCGGATGTGGATATTCTCTTTTGGGTGGGATGCGCAGGCGCGTTTGACGACAGGGCTAAAAAAGTAACCCTCTCCGTGATTAAAATCCTGGAAGCAGCGGGTGTCAATTTCGGGGTGTTGGGACTGGAAGAAAACTGCTGCGGAGATCAGGCCCGACGCCTGGGTAACGAATATATGTTCCAA
>WVZO01000125.1:673-1117 GCA_011772425.1 Candidatus Aminicenantota bacterium | reverse complement strand
GGGGTTCTTTTGTTATGGGGCCGGATCAGGTGGATTCCAATCCGGTGATGCGGGTAATGGGTTTTTTTGTTTCTCATCGTCCGGATAAATCGAAACCGCGGGCTGGTGTACGTTATAGAAAAAAATTCCCGGCTGAAAACGGGTTTTATATATTTGGTTTTGATTACTGCACCGTGACCGGGGGGGAGCGGCCTTCGTTTTGGCTTGCCCATGGGCTGGCGGAGAAACATCTGCACCCCACCCAACGAAAATGGCAAAAAGTGGTCTTTCTCTTAAATAATTCTGCCAATACGTATAAACAAATAAATCCGCTGGTACGGATGTGGGGCACAGGTACGCTGCTGGTAGATAATGTTTTCCTGGCAAAGATAACCACGCCAATATTTTCGATTTTCGAGCCATATGTCTTGAATGTAGAAAAATTGGAATAGTAATGATAGAATC
>WVZO01000125.1:0-582 GCA_011772425.1 Candidatus Aminicenantota bacterium | reverse complement strand
AATCCGGGCCGTGGGTAACGAAGTTTTGTTTCGGTCATTTGAATTTTGGTCATTTGAATTTGTTTCGAATTTCGATATTCGAATTTCGAATTTTTCCCCTTACTGCGGGGGGATATAATGACAAACAACAACAACTCAAGGGCTATCATTATTACTTTTTTAGTGGCCTGCTTCGGTGTGGGGCTGGTTCATGTTTTCCTTATGCCTCCGTTTCAGAACCCGGATGAAGTTCAACATTTTCTTTACTCAGCCAGGTATGCTTATGGCAATCGCAAGATGGAAGCTGTAGAAGCCCGGGTGCTGCAGCTATTAAAAGATCATAAATGGTTTCATTTTGTTGGGATAGGCCCCGGATGGGAGAATACCGAAAAAATAGCAGATATCTCCTATGTATTCCACTTCGACCCGGAACGAAAAACCACCCGGGAGACTCTTTTCCATTTTTTATACGGGAAAATTTTAAAAATCTCCGGCATCAAAAATGTCTTAACCGCTTTTTATTTTTTACGAATCCTTTCTACGTTTTTTTATATCGCTATTCTTCTCCTGGCTTTTCTTTTTTTTAAAACGTATTTTCCTGGC
>WVZO01000271.1:1106-1750 GCA_011772425.1 Candidatus Aminicenantota bacterium | reverse complement strand
CTATCTCATTCACCGGGGCCTCATACCTGTCTCTGAAAGTGACTCCAGGTTCGGGTAATTTTCTCCGGTCTACTTTCCCATTAGAGGTTAAAGGAATTTTATCGATTTGTACAAAGTACGAGGGAATCATGTAGTGCGGTAAACTCTTAGACAAATATTCACGCAGCTCCGATACAGTTAGAGATACGTCATTGCCTGGAACATAATAAGCACATAAATATCCCTGGTTTCCCTGTTTATCTTTTTTTAGTAGTACTACTGCTTCTTTAATTCCATTTACCGCGAGAAGGTGGTTTTCGATCTCACCCAATTCGATCCTGAATCCCCGGATTTTCACCTGGCTGTNNCTGGCTGTCGATCCGGCCAAGGTATTCCATCTCCCCGGAATCGGATAACTTTACCAGGTCACCGGATTTATAAAGCATTTCTCCGGGATTGTAAGGATTTTGAACAAATTTTTCTCCGGTTAATTCCGCTCGATTTAAATATCCCCTGCCAACACCTTCCCCGCTTACGCAGCATTCTCCCAAAGCACCGATAGGCCTCAGCATAAGATAATTGTCCATCACATAGGTTTTTAACGTGGGGATGGGTGTCCCCATATTGCTTTTATTCAGCACTATATCATTTTCATCGATCTCTTT
>WVZO01000271.1:643-1086 GCA_011772425.1 Candidatus Aminicenantota bacterium | reverse complement strand
ACGGTGGTTTCCGTGATACCGTACATATTGATCAGACGGGTTTCTGGATACTTCTCTTTCCATCTTTTTAATCTGCCCGGTGCAAGCGCCTCACCCCCAAAAATAACATACCTCAGATTTAACCTTCCTTTATTCCATCCGCTTCCACCGGCAGAACGGCTCAACTCCCGGTCCATTAAAAGATAAAAAACAGAAGGCGTCTGGTTCAATACGGTTACACATTCCTCTTCCAGGCGCTCTAAAAATCTATCGGTGTCCCTGGCTGTCATTTTAGGAATAATGACAAGCTTCCCTCCGTACAATAACGCCCCGTACATCTCCCAGACGGAAAAATCAAAACAAAAGGAATGAAAAAGCGTCCAAACATCGTTCTCAGAAAAATCGAATTGGAATTTATCATTAATCATTAACCGAACCACATTCCTATGTTCGATCAGTGTGCC
>WVZO01000271.1:0-617 GCA_011772425.1 Candidatus Aminicenantota bacterium | reverse complement strand
GTAAGCCAAATTGGCGGAGCCAATTTGGCAGGTTGAGGTTAAGGTTGAGGTTGAGGAAGAAAACAAATTAGAGATATTGATTATTTCGATAGGTTCCTCCTTAACCTTAACCTCAACCTTAACCTGAGTTGCTGGCTCAGCCAGCAAGATCTTTGCTTTGCTGTCTTCCAGCATGTATTTTATTCTTTCTTCCGGGTAATCCGGATCAATGGGTAAATAGGCACCACCTGCCTTTAATATTCCCAAAATGCCAATAATCATCTCAAGGGACCGTTCCACCATGATTGCTGCGATGGTGTCCGGAACAATACCTTTTTCCCTTAATAAATGGGCCAATTGATTGGATTTTTTATTTAATTCCCTATATGTCATAGAGATGTGATCTGTCGGAGAGGGCACAGTGCCCTGTGCCCCTAGGCTGTGTGCTGTGACGGCAACGCCGTCAGGCGTTCTGACTGCCTGCTCTTCAAATAATTGGTGGATGGTCTTATTTTCCGGATAATCCGTTTGCGTATCGTTAAAATCATATAATATCTCTTTTTTCTCTTTTTCAGATATTAACTCAATCTCCGCTGTCCGGGTTCCAGGGGCCCGGATCACATGAGATACGACGTTCT
>WVZO01000607.1:668-1446 GCA_011772425.1 Candidatus Aminicenantota bacterium | reverse complement strand
CGGCATTATTATTGTGACCCCTCTGCTCATAGGTTTTCATGTGCGTTTTATTATACCCGTAATAAGACCCCCGACGCGAGTTTGATTTTTTGTTTTTGTTTTTATAGATGATGCCTGCGTTTACAGGATTGTTTTTGCCCTTAACCCCTGAAAAATTTTTTTTTGCGCCTAGACGCGGTTTTGCGTTTTTATTGATTCTGCCGGCAGTGGATTCAGGATGAATGACATTTGAGGGAGTGTCGATATAAGCGGGATTTGCGCCTATCGTGAGCATGAGGACCAGGAAAATCGACACCGTTGAGATCATTTCGTTTCCTTACCGAACATTGTACATAATCGGCCTTTAGAAGTAAAGGCGGCTAAAATGAAAAAATGAAGGCCATCTGCCGTCATACTATCATTTTTTCTTTTTTCTTTTGGGTTTTAGTAAGGCTCCCGGATGTGTTTGCATGTGGACTTCTTTGAGTTTTTTGATCGATACCCGGGTGTAAATCTGTGTGGTGTCCAGTTTGGCATGGCCCAGCATCTGCTGGATATAACGGATATCAGCCCCACCCTCAAGCATTAACGTGGCCATGCTGTGACGAAACAGGTGACAGCAGCCCTCTTTATCGATATCGGCGGACTTTACATACTTGCTTACCACTTTCCCCAGGGTATAGGGCTGCATGGCACCGCCCTGGGAGTTTAAAAAAAGTGCGTTGTTTTCTTTATCCGCCTTTTTACCCTCACTGACCAACACGGGCCGGGATTCGTCCAGGTACTTCTCCAACCACAG
>WVZO01000607.1:322-633 GCA_011772425.1 Candidatus Aminicenantota bacterium | reverse complement strand
ATCAATTCGCCGCGGCGAATGCCGGTGCAAAAAAGCAGCTCCAGGATCGCGCGGTCACGCAAGCCCACCAGGGTGGTTAAATCCGGCTGGTTCAATATCTTTTCTACTTCAGCCAGGGACAACACATTCCGTGGCAGACGGTTATCCATCTTAGGCAGTTCCAGTTCAGAAGCCGGGTTGAATAGTATGAGATGGTTCCTGGCCAACCAGCGAAAAAACGAACGAATCACCACCAGGCGAAGCCATTGCGTGCCAAGACTCAACGGTCCCCCATCTTCTTTGCGGTGGTGGTAAAGATAACGCTGATACCG
>WVZO01000607.1:0-230 GCA_011772425.1 Candidatus Aminicenantota bacterium | reverse complement strand
GTAAATCCCCTGGTTTGCATCCAATCCAGGTGACGATTCATTAACTTTTCCATTTCGCTTTCTTTTTCCTTTCCATTCTTATCCGTCGATTCCGGCGATTCCGTTGATTTCATCCCCATATTATTCCCCTCCTTTTTTTTATTTAGCCGCTGTAGATATAGCCGCTGCAGCTTTAGCAGCTAAAAATAAAAGCAGCCAAACAGCAAAGCAGCTAAAGGAATAAATCGTAA
>WVZO01000526.1 GCA_011772425.1 Candidatus Aminicenantota bacterium | reverse complement strand
GCGGAACACATCGAATTGCGGGTCTACGTCGATGCGCAGCGGACGTTGACCAAAGGAAAATTCGAAGGTTTTGTGTTTTTCCGCCGTGTCCAGGTGTTTGATTATTGCTTCTTTTTGGCCTTCCAGGGTAATGGCTGCCGTGATTCGCAGCGCATACGGCGGCTGTTCCTGGACCTGGCGCAAGGAAAACCGCAAGAGGTAGCCCTTCTCGTTTTTCTCAACTGCGGCGTCGGACAGTTGTATCTCCGGCGCACCAATGCGGGTCACCCACTGGTGGAAAAAATCTTTAAAATCCTTACCCGTTACGGTTTCAAAAGATTCCCGCATATCATCGAAAGTGGCCCGTTTGTATTGGTTATTTTTGTAAAAATGCTGGATAGACTTATTGAATAATGCATCACCTACTTGCTGCCGCAGCATATGAAACAGCATCATGGATTTACCGTAGCCAATGGAAGAGGAAAGAGAATCGTACCGTGCTTTGAACTGTGTCAAGGGAAATTCTTCTTTTTTGCCTGCCGCGTAATGAGTGTACCCCTGGAGGGTGGTTTTACGGTACTCTTCGCCCTGGCCCCGCTGTTCTTTGATCAGGTGGTCGGCCTGGTACACGGTCAAGCCTTCGCACCAGTTGCCTGCTTCATAGTCCACGAACACACTGTTGCCCCACCAGTTGTGCAATAACTCGTGGGGGTAAGAGGAGTGCAAGATAAAAGGAAACCGAATCACTTTCGGTCCCAGCAGCGTAAATGAGGGCATGCCGTAGCCGGTTTCCCAGAAATTTTCAATTAAAGCAAACTTAGAGTAGGGGTAGGGACCGATCAATTTTTCGTACATCTCCAGGTATTGACCCGTGGTTTCCAGGTATTTATTGGCAAGACCGTCGTCCCCGGAAGGGAGAAAGGCCATGACATTGACCTTTCCTACTTTTAGGCTGTATTCTTTGAATTTGGCTGCCACCAGGTAGACCTCGTCCATGGGTTCCGGTGAGTCCCATATGGTGATTTGTTTACCCTGTTTAACCTCGTGTCTTATTCGTTTCCCCTGGGACACCACATCCCAGGGTTCGGGCACGATGGTTTCCAGTTTGAACGCCACCAGGTCATCGTTGAACCAGGGTACCCAGAAAGAAGCGCCGGCCAGGTAAGCGCCTTTGTCGCAAATAATCCCCGGTGTTTCGCTGAAGCCCCTGGCATACTCGGCTCCGATCTTTTTAATCGGGTGAAGGATTTTGCCTTCGTACCCGATGGTAAATGTTGGTTTGGGTCCCTTTGAAAAGGATATGGAATAATGATTTAACGGGATTTTCTTTTTAATTTCGAATTTAGCGGTATTTATGCCGAAGAATTCCGACTTCAATTCGCCGGTTTCTTTTTTTATTTGAATATGTTTGGATTTTGATGTAATAGTCAGGCTGCCGTGTAGAAGGAAATGGATTTTTTTTTCTTTAATAGTTTCCGGGAGGTGGATGGTATCGGTTACGCGGATAAATTGTTTTTCCGGTTCCAGGGTTACTTTTAGATCGTGGTGAACATATTTGGTATTGGCGGCCTGGGCTATTGAGACCATTAATATAATAGATATGATAAGCAGTATTTTCTTTTTCATTATCATCGATTACCTCCATAATGTAGGTGTCATATTTTACCATTCTCTTGATATCTATTCAAATTTTATTTTTAGCCGCGAAGGCACGCGAAGAAACGCGAAGGAAAAGGAAGAAAGAAAATGGTACCAATGGGAGAAACCTTTATGAAGCATGATACGATGACTGACCG
>WVZO01000200.1:992-1221 GCA_011772425.1 Candidatus Aminicenantota bacterium | reverse complement strand
AAATCACTCCACCACAGATGTACAACCAGTACCGTGTCATATGCTCCCATTTGACGCGCTTTTCTTTTCCCTTGTTGCCGCTCAACCGCTTTTATGCTTTTTTTAGTATAGATATTTTTTTGTTCAATCGGGTAAAACCGCATGACAAAATCAGCATCGGGTTTCTCAACCCAGCTTTCGGCTAATCCCTCATTAACGCAAGGGATATATACAGGCCTAAAATCTTTAT
>WVZO01000200.1:0-855 GCA_011772425.1 Candidatus Aminicenantota bacterium | reverse complement strand
TGCTGCTTTGCCTGCATCAACTCTGCATCCGTTTCAAACTGAGCTTCCGCATCTACTTCCAGTTCGCGGTATTTAATGCCCCGGTAATCCAGCCATTTCTTGAAACTGTCCGGAACAAAATTCTTCGGAAAAAGATTCACCACCAGGTCGGGACATCCTCTTTTCTTTGTCTCTTGATCGAAAAACTTTTCAATCTCTTCGTCAACCGATTTGATAGGCAGCTTGATGCTTCCGAAGCCGATATTTCTCACACTTTCGTCTTCAACTTCTTTCACCAGGAAGTGAATTTCATTTCTAATACCTTTCATGACTATATACCAGGTGTTCTCAATAGCACTTGAATTCCAGGCATCACAAACTTTGTAGTACTTCACCGGCTTCCTTCTCATTACCAGGCAAAGAGGGTCTGATTTGATGTTGCCGGGTTCAATGATGTGCTCACAATTCCGGCAGCACCTTTCATCGGTGCCATTCCGGATATTCAACACAGTATACCCGAAGTTCGTTTTTTTCTTTGCTGTCATTATCCTATTCATTAGCCCTCCTTCTCTTAATACCCGAATTTGGGCATTACTATCACCGGTTTGATTTTGTATTCCGGCACAACCACCAACCTCTCGGCATCAACGTTGGAATTTTCAATCCCCAGCTCATGCAGGAAACTCTTGACTTGATCGTTAGTAAACTCCGGTGACCCGTCAAACTCCACCCGGTTAGGTGTGGAACAAACCATCGCTGCAGCTAATTCCCCACATATTTCATTGGGGTTGAAAACATGGCCATTCAGAACTGTTTTCCTCGAAATGTCTTCCACACCATCTGAAATCACCAGGCTTTTTTTCTCTTCGCCTGGCT
>WVZO01000169.1:1881-2127 GCA_011772425.1 Candidatus Aminicenantota bacterium | reverse complement strand
AAACAATCACCATTACACTTCCCAACTACATAGAAAAGTAAGAAAAAAATTTTAAGGGACATGTCAGTTATTTTTTAGAAAAAAGAGATAATCAGGATAGCCAGTCATCATTCCATTATTCCAATAATTCGGACAGCTCTTTTTTCATTACTCCATTACTCCAAATTTAGAATTGCAAATGAAAACGGCTGTATTGACTTCACCCTGTAAATCCGCTATCATTATTTAACTAGGAGGTAAACGTAT
>WVZO01000169.1:313-1823 GCA_011772425.1 Candidatus Aminicenantota bacterium | reverse complement strand
ATGCAGGTTGTCCCTGAAGGTTACGGGGATTTCTTAAAGAGCCTGAAGCAGAGAATAAAGGAAACTCAGTTAAAGGCCGCGATTTCCGCAAACCGTGAATTAGTCCTTCTCTATTGGGATATTGGCCAGCAGATATTGGAGCGTCAAGATAAAGAAGGATGGGGAGCGAAAATTATCGACAAGCTGGCTTCCGATCTTAAACATGAATTTCCGGATATGAAAGGTTTTTCTCCACGTAACCTCAAATATATGAGGACTTTTGCGAAGAACTACCCGGATCGCGAATTTGTGCAAGCGGTCCTTGCACAAATTACCTGGTATCATAATATTGCTATATTTGAAAAAATAAAGGAAATCAAAGAGCGTGAATGGTATATTCATAAAACCATTGAAAACGGTTGGAGCCGCGATATACTGGTACTTCAAATAGAAAGCCGTTTATATCACAGGCAGGGAAAAGGGGAATCCAATTTTTCACAGACACTGCCGTCACCTCAATCGGACTTAGCCCGGCAAACCCTAAAAGACCCGTATATTTTCGATTTCCTCATGCTGGAGGAAAATGCTTTGGAACGTGATATTGAAAGACAATTGACCTACCATATTACCCAATTTTTACTGGAATTAGGAGCAGGTTTTGCGTTTGTCGGCAGGCAATATCATCTTGAAATTTCCGGGAAAGATTATTATATCGACCTGCTGTTTTACCACCTGAAGCTAAGGTGTTATATTGTGATCGACTTGAAGGCAAGGGAATTCAAACCCGAATATGCGGGAAAGCTTAATTTTTACCTCTCAGCGGTGGATGATTGTTTAAAGGGCGGCAATGATAACCCGTCCATCGGGATTATCCTTTGTCGAACGAAAGATAAAGTGTTGGCGGAATATGCTCTTCGTGATATAAATAAGCCCATAGGCGTATCCAATTATCAATTAACGAAAGCAATCCCCGAAGAGCTAAAATCCAGTCTGCCCTCCATCGAGGAATTGGAGCTTGAGTTAGCGCAATATNNGTTAGCGCAATATTTAAATGAGAAGCATTAATAGAAATGGAGCAGGAAATGAAAACCGATTTTTTTATTACCTATCATCATGATGGTGAATTAGCGGCGCATTGGATCGCAGATATTCTTTTAAAGGTCCCCTTTTCGTTATTCATGGAATCCTGGGATTTTCTCCCCGGTGGCCAGCCCCTGGAAAAGATAGATTATATACTGACCCGGTCCCGGGCGGCGGTGGTGCTGGTTTCCGAGCGGTGGCTCCGGGTCGGGGTGGATGCCGGTGCCTGGCAGCCCGTTTCCCATAAATACCACGGCCCGGGGTCCCCTGCCCTCCTGCTGCTGCGCATCGATTCCTGCGATGTTAAGCAGGCGCTAGGCGGCGTGTTGTTTACCGATCTATATGGTTTAAAAGCGGGGGAAGCCGCGAGCCGGCTGCTCAAAGTCGTTGGCGCTGCCTTCCCGTCTGTCCCGGTAGAAGAAAAAAAAGAAGCCTTGCCCGTCTCCCCTGT
>WVZO01000169.1:0-180 GCA_011772425.1 Candidatus Aminicenantota bacterium | reverse complement strand
TGAAAAAAGTTTTGACCGATGGGTATTATTACCTCCTGGTAAATCCCTCCGGTATGGGAAAAACCACCTTTCTCACCTTTGGGGCCGGCGTGCTGGCGGACCGCACAAAAGGTTATCCTTTTGTGCCTTTATTAACCACCTGTATTGCAATCAATCAGCGGTCCGGCAGTATTGGGGATT
>WVZO01000671.1 GCA_011772425.1 Candidatus Aminicenantota bacterium | reverse complement strand
TCTTCTTCTTTGATCCTGCCTTCTTTGACGGCATTTTCGATGATTTTCTTTTGCAGTTGGTGCGGTACTTCCTCATAGTAGGCAAATTCCATGAAATACGACCCGCGGCCGCCGGTGATAGAGGTAAGGTTAGGGCTGAAATCAAGCATCTCAGCCAGGGGGACCAATGCTTTTACAATGTGGTTCTTTCCTTTGGCTTCCATTCCCTGGATTTTGCCCCTTCTGCCGCTTAAACTACCGTTTATATCACCCATGAATTCTTCCGGGGTTACCACTTCCACTTTCATAATGGGTTCAAGGATTGTGGGTTTGGCTTCTTTGCAGGCTTTTTTAAAGGCTTTTGATGCGCAAATCTTAAAAGCCATATCCGAGGAATCCACCTCATGGAAACCGCCGTCATAGAGGTTGACTTTGAAGTCAACCACAGGGTATCCGGCCACAGTACCGGTTTCTTTGGCTTCCCGGATACCTTTTTCCACGGCGGGGATATAGTTTCTGGGAATGGCGCCGCCAAAAATGGTTTCTTCAAATTCGAAATCCGTACCGCGGGGCAGGGGTTCCATTTTAATAAACACGTGAGCATACTGGCCGCGGCCGCCGGTTTGCTTTTTGTACTTGACTTCCACGTCGGTATTACTACGGATGGTCTCCTTATACGGAATTTTGGGAGGTTTCATTTCCACGTTCACATTGTACTTCTTCTTTAACTTACTCACCACCAGTTCCACGTGCAATTGACCATTACCGGAAATCACCAACTCCTTGGTCTGGGCTTCTCTCTGGGATTTTACCGTGGGATCATCCTCCATAATTTTCTGCAAGGCATTTGAAATTCTATTCTCATCGTCCCGTGATTTGGGCTCAATAGCAAAAGATATAGACGGTATAGGAAATTTGATTTCAGGGAATGTGATATTCTCACCTTTGATGGTTAACGTATCACCGGTCTGGGTATCTTTTAACTTGGCTACAGCCACGATATCACCGGGTAAAACTTCCTCGATGGTTTCCTGGCCTTTTCCCTGGAGGAGAAAGATTCCGCCTACCCGCTCCTGCGTTGATTTATTGATATTAAAATAAATGGAATCGGGCTTAAATACACCGGAAAACACTTTCATAATAGATATCTTTCCGGTGAAGGGGTCTGAAATGGTTTTAAACACTAACGATGAAAGGGGTGCATCTTTACCAGGCTTTACAGCCCCATCAACCGTTTTGATCTCACCGGTTTCCAGGATAGAGGGGGTATATTTAATAATAAAATCAGTTAAATGCCTGACCCCGATATTTGCATAGGCATCCGTAACCAGTACGGGAAAGATGTCCTGGTTCAAAATGCCTGCTTTAAGACCGGTGGTAATATCTTCTTCTCCCAGGTCACCCTCATCAAAATATTTTTCCATTAATTGTTCATCATTTTCAGCAATTTTTTCGATCAACGCTTCCCGTTTGGCATCGATATCATCTTTCAAGTCAGCGGGAATATCGATTTCATCAAAGGTTCCTTTTTCATCGCTGCTGTATTTATACGCTTTCATATTGACCAAATCAACGATCCCGGTAAAATCGTTTCCTTTACCCATAGGGTATTGAACAGCAATGGCATTTTTACCGAAGCTGTTTACGATGGATTCATAGGCATTGTCAAAGTCTGCCAGTTCTTTGGTCATCTTATTAACCACAAATAGTGTTGGTTTTTTCAACTCCGTTATGGCTTCGAATATTTTTTCCGTTTGCACTTCCACGCCTTCTGTGGCACTGACCACCATTATACCGGTTTCTACTGCGCGCAAACCCACCCTGGCT
>WVZO01000521.1:665-1550 GCA_011772425.1 Candidatus Aminicenantota bacterium | reverse complement strand
ACATTCCCAGGGAAAAACGCCCGGAATGGAATTGCGTGGGCCTGCTGGGACAATTACCTTTACGCAAAGGCCAGCCGGTTGCTCCTACCTGGATTAAGATCAAAAACATCTCAAAGGATGTGGAATTATGGCTAGTAAAGTAGCGCAAGCAAGCAGCTCCGGCAAATTGAACGAAGGATGTAGGGGCGATCCTTGTCAGGCTGTCTCAAAACCCCAAAAAATGGCCGAATGTGGAAATCGGGCGAATACAAGATTCGCCCCTACAAAGGGTTTCCGGGCGGACGTAGGGNNGTTCACCCGGAGTTTTGAGACAGCCTGCTTGTGATCGCCCATTGAAACGGAGAAATTAAAAATGTCAGAAAACGTAATGTCTTATTCGCAAAAGCAGGGAAAACAGGGCAATGACCCTGTGTCTGCGAAACCGGGAAAAAATATTTATCGTAAGAATTCCTCACCAATAGAGCAAGTAAAGTTCCTGCATAGAAACCTGGGCAACCAGGCAGTGCAGCGATTGTTTAAATCCGGCACGATCCAGGCTAAACTCAAAATCGGAAAAGCCAATGATAAATACGAACAAGAAGCAGACCGGGTGGCAGACCAGGTGATGAGAATGCCAGAGCCGAATGAGTCATTGGTCAATGGTCATTCGTCATTGGTGCAGCGAAAATCCACCTGCCCGGAGTGCATGGAAGAAGAGGAAGCCATTCAGACCAAACCTATTGCGGACCAGATTACCCCTTTAGTACAAAGGCAACCACTCGAGGAAGAAAAAGAGGAAGAAGAAGAGAAAATAATTCAACCCAGACCCATTGCAGAGCAGATTACCCCCCTAGTACAGAGAGAACCGCTTGATGAATTAAAAGAGGAAGAAGAGGAGGAGCCGGA
>WVZO01000521.1:228-633 GCA_011772425.1 Candidatus Aminicenantota bacterium | reverse complement strand
ATCGAATCTAATATCAGTTCCCTCAAAGGCCGCGGCCAGCCACTGCCCGAATCCACCCGTACTTTTTTCGAACCTCGCTTTGGTTATGATTTCAGCAAAGTCAGGGTACATACGGATGCAAAGGCCGCAGAAACAGCAAAGTCTATAAATGCCAAAGCCTTTACAACCGGAAAAGATGTGGTGTTTGGTGCGGGGCAATACTCACCTGGAACGTCAATTGGAAGAGGCTTATTAGCTCATGAGTTAATACATGTTCTCCAACAAGAAAAAAGTTTGAATCGAATACTTAGGATAAAAAAAGATAAGCCTAATCATAAAACGGATGAAAAGGACCAGGATGATTTTTTTACTTTGCAAGCAGCTCACACAACCGGCAAGAAACCGGAAGCAGAATTCCAGTGGCTC
>WVZO01000521.1:0-191 GCA_011772425.1 Candidatus Aminicenantota bacterium | reverse complement strand
TGACAGGACACCGAAAGCAACATGGGAATGGCTCAACGAAGTAAAAAGTCGTACTTTTATGGCACCGTATGAAGCATGGGTGTGGCTCGATAATTTAGCTTATAGAAATGGCATGGTACCTGGTGATGCATGGAAATTGATCGATGATGTAGCTATTCAAACTAATATGCTGCCGGTTGAAGCATGGGAAT
>WVZO01000408.1:1021-1274 GCA_011772425.1 Candidatus Aminicenantota bacterium | reverse complement strand
ACCTTTTATATTTTATAAATTCCGTACCATGAAAGTGAATGTTGATCCCTATGGTCAGAGCCCAAAATCCGGCGATGATCCCCGGTTATTCAAATGCGGGAAATTCCTGCGGGAATATTCGCTTGATGAACTGCCCCAGCTGTTCAATGTGCTAAAAGGCAATATGAGTTTTGTAGGACCCAGGCCGCTGTATGTTTCCCAAATCCGGGAACTCAGTGATCACCATAAAAAGCGACTCCAGCTAAAACCGGGA
>WVZO01000408.1:0-971 GCA_011772425.1 Candidatus Aminicenantota bacterium | reverse complement strand
TGTGCAAAAACAAAACTTCTGGCTGGATATTAAAATTCTTTTCCTGACACTGGCCGTGGTGTTGGGCAAAAAGGGCGTTTATGAAAAATAGGCACTTACAGTGCGGTGATAGGCAACATTCTTTACATATTACGTGTCCCACCGCAGGTGGCTTTTGTTTCAAGCGCAGTCTTGAAACAAATGTAGGAGTTAAATAATGAAAGTATTGGTCGTTTCACCCCATCCGGATGATGAAGTGCTTGGTGTTGGCGGTACCATCGCCCGGTTGGCCGGCGAAGGTCATGAGATAACGGTAACAATTGTCACAAAGGGCTGGGAACCGCTTTTCCCTGAATCCCAGGTGAAACAGGTGCGTACCGAAGCCAAAGCAGCAAATGAACTGCTGGGTGTAAAGTCTTTACGCTTTATGGACCTGCCGGTCACGAAACTCAACCAGGTTCCTACACATGAGCTCAATGAAAAATTTGAGCGGCTAATCCATGAAGAAAAACCCGGGATGGTTTTCCTGCCTTTTTACGGTGACCGGCATGAAGACCACCGGCAGGTGTTTCATGCTTGCATGGTGGCACTTCGTCCTGTAATCGATCAAAAACATGTCCAGCGGATTTTGTGTTATGAGACCGTTTCCGAAACCCACTGGTCTACTGCTTATATTGAACTCAATTTCGAACCCCAGTTGTGGGTCGATATTTCCAAACACCTCCCCACCAAGTTAGAGGCCATGCAAAAATACCAATCGCAATTGCGGCCGGAACCGGATGCCAGGAGCCTGGAGGCACTGGAATCATTGGCCAAATGGCGAGGCAGCATGGTAGGCATGCATGCCGCCGAATGCTTTGTCGTAGCCCGCGAATGCTGGCATAAATAATTGCCTCCGGCGGCCAGGGGGGCTCTTTTTATAAAAACCGCCCCCCTGGACCCATAGGCGCTGCATTAAGAATATTGACATATAGGTAACTTTAGTGTATAAT
>WVZO01000280.1 GCA_011772425.1 Candidatus Aminicenantota bacterium | reverse complement strand
AACAATACTGGCAATAGAACATAGATTAGAATCCTGGGTGGATACCAACCCGGATAAAAGCATGTATACAAAAGGAATCAACGTCCAGGTAGGAAGCAGTTTCATCACTGCTTCGAGGTTTGTCCTGGCAACATCTGCTACTGCCCAACCTTTTCCCGCAGCCGTGAAACCGGTTAACGACATCAACAACGGCACCAGGGCAAAAATAATAGCCCCCCATATAAACGCACTTTTCACATGCTCTTGNNAGCCCGATGGTTACCGGGATACCAAAAGCAACCGCCACTTCCAGACCCTTTGCTGAAAAAATATTGGCAAATTCCCCGGATACGCCTCCCAACCCCTTGATGACTACCTCCATCCCACCGGCTTTTCCAATGGCCCAGGGGATCAATGTAAATCCTACCAGGAGAAAAAAGGGACAGGCAAAAAAAATTCGAAGGCACAAAGGATTCATTTATAATAAAACTTTTTATCTACCTTTGTGTCTTGGTGTCTTTGTGGCTATTTTCGTACCAGGCATGAATGCCCAAAAAAAACTTAAATGGTATTGATTAATCAATCATTTTTAAATATAATAGCTCCATATTTTTCAAACAAATATAAAAAAACATTTTTTAAAAGGAGAAAAAAAATGAAAATGAAAAACGTCACCTTCATTAGTATTTTGGTGGTTGTTTTCTTGATCACCTCGGTAGTGCCGGCTGTGGCACAACGGGGTGATGATGCGAAACGAAAAAGCAAAAACGGCAAAGTGGAAGGGACCATCGATGACGTCAATGTGACATTGGAGTACGGACGTCCCAAAGTCAGGGAACGTAAGATTTGGGGTGGGTTGGTGCCTTTTGATAAACNNAGCGTTGAAGGCCAAAAACTCGCGGCCGGAACCTACAGCCTGTTTACGATTCCAGGGAAAGAGGAATGGACGATTATCTTCAATAAAGTAGCAAAACAGTGGGGAGCCTTTAGATATGATAAAGAAAAGGATGCCTTGCGGGTGAAGGTGAAACCCGAAGCAGCAGAACACATGGAAGAGATGACATTTCTAATCGAAGGAAATAAAGTGGTGCTGCGCTGGGAAAAGCTGAGCGTTCCCTTCGTAATCGGCACAGTAAAATAATACTCCAGGGAAGAGTAGGATTCGGCAAGATAACTTTATTTTTTATTTTGCCGTCCCTCTTCTTCCTTCATTGACCATTGGGTTCTTGTATAAAAGAATGTGCTCGGTGCATGACTGCTATGATAAAAGTCAA
>WVZO01000085.1:11877-12110 GCA_011772425.1 Candidatus Aminicenantota bacterium | reverse complement strand
CACCAGGACGTCGGATGCCGCCTCCCGCAGCGCCTCCCGTATTATATCGAATTCATCCAAAGAAAATTCCCTGACTTCGGCGATAAAACGAAAACAGCGGTCAAATTTTTCCGGCTCCCTGGCTAAAGCAAA
Source organism: Candidatus Aminicenantota bacterium (assembly GCA_011772425.1). GTDB lineage: Bacteria > Acidobacteriota > Aminicenantia > UBA2199 > UBA2199 > JAKAGC01. Next base: position 11,978 of record WVZO01000085.1, on the reverse strand, counting down.
ATAATACTGATCTCTGTTTTCCGGCGCTTGAAAGAATAAATAAACCCGGTTTTCCCCTTTGACAATGACGTGAAAATCCTGGCCGACATCCACCACTTCAC
>WVZO01000085.1:0-11786 GCA_011772425.1 Candidatus Aminicenantota bacterium | reverse complement strand
GCTTTTCTCTTTTTTTTCACTCAGATCGTGCAAATGTCCCATGAATTCCTTTAGCAGGGATGGTGTTTGCTCTTGGTCAAACACATGGTTGTCCATTTGCGAACGCACCGCAGGTTTCACCGCCCCGTAGGTCTCATCCCGTTTGATGGGAACAATCACCGGTTGGAAACCGGCTTTCCCGGCTCTAGATCTATTCCCGGATAATACCAAACTCAGTCCCAATCGGGCGTTTGACTGTGAAAGCTCATATTCTTTCTCTTTAATCTTCGGTTTTAGAAGCTTTAACTCTTTATTAAAAAAAACGTTTGAACGCTTTTGTTTAGGTATTTTGAGGTCCATTTCCTTAGCCTGGATTTCCTGGTCCAGGAGGTTAAAATCGTAATGAAGGAATTTTTCTTCTCTTTCAGCCACTTCCCTGGTGTGGGCAGCGATGATGTCTCTTAATTCATCGTAAAGCTCTCTGACGGCGCCAGCGGCTAAAATCACCATGGTATCCGGGTGATTTTTTCTTAAAAAGTAAACCGCTGCCCCGATATAAAGGTTCCAGTGCCCCCGCAGGCTGTCCGGGCCTTTAAAATCCACATGGATGGGCGCTCTGAAGTTAAAGGGTTTATACAGGAAATATATTCCTCCATAGGTATCTTCTTTTTCAAAGGCGTCCCGGTAGAGAAATATGTAGTAGTTTTCACCGGTTTCCCCCAGGGCGCCTTTGGCGATCATTTGCTGGTAATCGATTTTCCGTTTTTTTAACAGGAAACGTCCGGGATCATCTCCATACAAACTAAGTAAGGCCTTCTTGAATTCACTGTTCATGGTTCATTCCCGTTCCCGGATTTCTGAAATCCTATTATACCCCAAAAATACTTAATTACAAGGTGCCCGGATAAAAAGTAGGCAGGCCGGAAAAATCCTCAATAACCCGTTTTAAAGAGTCTCTTAGCAGAATTTATTCCACATCTTTGGTATTTATTATAAGCTTTTGCAGCTCGTAACCTGATAGCTTCATCGCTTTCCTTTAATATCCATCCCTCAATGGCATTTTCTAATGTATATGCTTCCGGAGCCATCAGCCCTGTTGTCCATAAAAGTGGTTTTGCACCTGTTTTTTTTAATGGTTCACAAAAATATTCTTTGCTTGCACAGGCAAGAATTATTGCATCTCTCTGTTTGTTATCCTTTTTAGCTGGATATTTTTTAAGGCTAAAATCCATTAAACCATTATGACCAACATATACAATCAATTGAGATGAACCCTTAACTTCTATATCTATATCTTCAGACTTCTTTCTAATTGATAGTTTCTCCTTAGATTTTCCTGAAGAAGATTCAAGAAAATCAATAATAGCCTCTTTGATTTTTTTGCCTTTGTACGCATCAGCCACCATGTATACATTTTGTTTGCTATGTTTGAAGATACATCTTGCTATTATTTCATCTGAAGGCTTTTTAATGATTTTCAATAATCTCCACTTTGCACTCCTCTGAAAAAAAGCTTTTATCCCATATCGCGCTCCCCAATACAAATTATTTTCCGGGTCTTCTCCATTACCCAATTTAGGGGGGACAGGGACAATCCCCTGGTTTTCATTGTCACACAAGGCAACAAATACATGTATAGTCCGGGATTCTCTAGATTCCGCAGCATGCAGAATCGATATTTTAAATATGAGAATAATCAGAATGATCCGGATTAGAATATTTTTTCTTTTCATGATCTCAGACAAATCTTTTTTAACCGCATAACCACAGGGAAATTATAATGGAAATTTAATCGTTAATCAATACCTTTAAATCATAAATCCCTGGTTCCTGCCATGGTTTCAATATATTTGTGTTTATATGGCTTAAAGTTGTATTTAAAAATTAAATCCACCAGGGGCATATAAAGCTCACCGAATTCTTCCACATATTTCCGGCTCACCCACTTTAAAAAAATTTCAAAATTCCTGCCGTTGAAACGATAATAGATGTCCAATAATGCATCCAGCTCCGTGTCGAAATAGTTCTCCGCTTCCGGTACCGGCGAATCATCTACCGGTTGAAATTCCTGGACAAAAGGCACCACCCCTAACCGCTGCAAGAATGAAAACCTCCTTATATCATCCGAAAGTGTTGTGTTGTACCCATACATACAAATGAACGTTATCTCGCGCCGCTTGATTCCCTTTAATAATTTTATCTTCTCCTGTACGACGGGAATTAATGCACTGGAATTAAGACTGAAATAGTACATGGGCTTTGAAAACGAGTAATTCCGGCTGTCTACGTTCATAAGTAGTTCCGCATTCCCAGTATTGAGATACCGGATATCAAGGGTCTGATTAAAATTTACCTGCAAATTTTTTTTGATCATTTCCTTTAAGATATCATTAGCACCCGGGTAAGCCAATAAATTGTTATCCAGGAGGACCATCTTTTTAAAGCCGGGCGGTACAATGTTATCGATGGTTGAAGCCTGTTTCAAAGCCCCTTCTTTTTTAGGTACCAGGCAAAAGCTGCATCCATGACTGCAACCCCTGGTCAAAAAACCCATAGCAAAATCCACTCCCGGATACAAGGAGTAATCCGGCATTATGTTTTCGATTTCATCCGGCAGCTTTTTAATGGCATCCATCCCGGAACCGCCAAATTCAATATTCTCATTGTGGAGCCTTTTTAATTTAGATATTTTACTTTGAGTTGTATGATTTCTAAAGACACAACTGGCAAATACCCGCTTTGATTTTCTATGAATAGCGGAATCCCTGGTTAAAACAACTTTCCTTCCCTGTTTTTTATAATAACGGGATATTTTCATTAAAGCCAGGTTGGGGATTTTGCTGTCCACATCGATTAAAACAACGGTATCTTCAGAGGCTGGCGATGATTTGGGGAACCTGCTTTTTTTGAATTGATTTCTATACTGGTTGATGAGCTTAGATCGCCCCACCGTTGTTATTACCCATTTTTTTATTTTATCCGTGTAAACCCGGGAAGGAACCGTCATTGTTTCCATTTTTTTCAAGCACCCAACCATATGTTGCTGCTGGCATGTAAATATAAATTGCAGGTTGGGAAATACGTCCGCAAGTATTTGAATTGCCCCGGGATTATCCTGTAAAGGAAACGCTTTTTCCAGTTGATGGATGAATAGGACACCACCACAACGGTTAAAGTCTTTCCCGTTTTCCACCGAATCCGACATTTGCCGGGTAAAATCGATTAAAAACTCAATAGTTGCGATGTAATCGACGGGAAGTTGAGAAACAGGATAAGACTTTTTATCCAGGCAAAAATAAATGGTATCGGTATCATCCCAATGAGAAAAACTAAGGCCGGGAAGCAGCCCGGTTATCAAAGATAAGGAGATGTTATAAATATTTTGAGCCTTTGTGCTGTTGTAACGGCTGGCGTTCCTGTATTGGTAATAAAGCCAATCGTTTACGGGAATCGACGGGAAATTATCACCGAAGAACGTTTCAAAACGGGTATGTCTGAGACGAGAATCGGTTAAGTAATCCTTTTGAACCCGGTCACTTAATACCCGAACCGAATTATACCCATAAGCAAAATTTCCCAACGGATGAAAACCGCTAAAACCATTGGAAAAGAATCGAATCTTTTGATCTCTGGCAACTTCACAATGTATCCGGATGATTTTTTCCCCATATGATTTTTTATCCAGGTCAGGGTACAACTCAGCACCAAAACATAAGGGTCTATTTTTTTGATTTCGATGCTTAAGGATTTCGTTGGTTAAGGCTGAGATGTCTTGGCAGGTTCCACCCAAACACAAGGAAAGCAGCCGAAACCATAAATGCTGACGTGATGGTTCCAGGGTATCGAGGATTGACCATCTTTTAATATTATTATTTTTGTCGTGAAAATTCCACCAATATCTCTCTTTATCCCATATATTCTTTATCCAAAACGTCTTAAGATACATTCAATCCTTTATTCACTCTTCTTCTTCGTCTTCCTGGTCTAAGAGATCATAGATTTTCTCAGGCTTCCTGTTTTTGTACTTCTTCAACAGGAATTTGTACTGCTCTAAATCAAAGGGTTCTTTATACTTTAGAACTCGAAAAAGTAAACGTATAAAAATATTGGAAATCAGGTGAATCGTATCGTGTCGAGGATATTTTTTTTGGCGCATAGCAAGATAAAATTGATAAACTTCGATGGGTTTTCGCTCTGCCAGTTGGTTTTCCACGATGGTATGCATGGTGATATGCAGGAAGGGATTATGCTCGGTTTCAGGGTCGAATTCATAATCCCCCATAGATTCCGCTTTGTCATAAATTTCCGCATAATCGTCCTCGTGCTCCAGGATGACTTTCATAGTCCGCTTGTCCTCCTCTGTGACACCTTCCATATCATTGTTTTTTGCCTTTACCCAGAGTTTATGAATTCGGCTGCGACTGATCTCTCTCATTGCATTTTGCATGTCTTTATCCATATTTTTTGCTCCTTTATTAAGGTACAATATAAACTATTTTCGATAAGAATGCAACAAATCTTAACATAGGAAAAAAGAAAAAAGGGACAGCCGAAAAATCCCTTTATTCTGATTTGCTGATTTTACTGTTATCCAGGTTCTCCTGTGATCCTTTTCTTAAAAATATTTCGATATACTCTTCGATTCTCTTTATAGACTTATTTGCATTCTCAAACTGACGCTTAGCATCTACTCGATATCGGCATAAATCAAGCCGCCTCTCTTCTTCCATATATCTCGACTCCCTCCTCATGTATATTCTTGTAAAAAGGCAACACTTCCAGGTAATTGATATAACGCTCATATGTCGCTTCTGTAAGAGAGATCAATTTGCCATATTTTATTGTTAACTCTCCCATTATATCCGAAATGATGTACCGATACTTGCGAAGTTCCTTCTCACTTACGTCTACCAGTATCATTATATCGATGTCGGATTCATGCTCCTGCTCATTTCTGGCATAGGAACCGTACAAAATTAATTGCATTAATTTGTCTCCAAATATTTGAAAGACTTCTTTTTTGACGTCCATTAAAATATTCAGCAGTACGTTGTCTTTTATTGCTTCTATGTCTTTCATAGGGTAATTATAGTATTAAAATTCCTTTTATGCAACAGCTTATTGGGGAAAAACGGGAGCAGGCAACGTTTCTTTTTATCCTAAAGGCCGATCATGATGATTTTTTTGCCATTATAATCGGTTTCTTTATAATAAAGCTTCTCTTCCCATTCCTTATCCCCGGGGTCGAATATGACTAAATAGCCTTGCCGTAAACCAAGAGTATCCAGGTACCGGACCAACTGTTCTTGCCCTTCCTCGACGGTACGGTTGTGCCACTTTATTATAATGTTTCCCGGGAAAACATAATCCACTGGTATTAAACGTCCTGTAGTTTATTCGCTCTATTATCATGCTCTAATGGTAGAATGATTAAAAGAAAATGTCAAGCCGGTTTGTGTTTTAGTGGCTGTTTTCACAAAAGGAACATATCATTTTAAAAACCTTTTTAAGGTCCGAAAAATCATTAATCCATCTGCGGCACTTTCCTTTCAGCTTCAGTCCGACACCGATAAAATTCCAGCCAAGATTGTTGCAAGCGTTTACATCCCATACGGAATCACCAAAATACACGCTTTTTTCAAATCCATTCCCAAGTCGAGACAGGCATTCCCTCATTATTGCGGTGCGTTCAAAAGAGTAATCGCTAGAAATCAAGGGCTTATCATCCAGGCAAAAACCTGCATATAGGAGCTTTAAATTGGCAGTATGACTCCATCCTCCTGTTGCAAATCCAACGCGATATGTTTCACTTTCACTCAGTTCCCTGATAAAATCTACAGCACCGCTTATGGGACGACATTCACCTCCGGCTGCTAAGTACGACTCTGTCAAAACGCCAAACCTGTACCTTACGTTATCAAAAAGACACATATCCTTAATGCCATTTTCTTTCATTATCTGGGATAATATCCCCCCATCAGTCACATCTTTGTATTCATTCCAATCATTTCGGATGATTACATCTCCCAGCACTTCTTTCACGGCTCTCCTGTAGAGTTCTCCATCGAAATGGGAGCTTTGTACCAATGTATCATCCACATCAAAGATTATCGCTGTCATTTTGCCGCGGCAATCTTCTTGATCTCCCCCAGCAGGCGTTCCACTTCTTCTTCATTATTGTAAATATGAAACGAAGCCCTGATACCATCCAGGTTGGCTTCATTGACATGACGAACCCGCAATCGCTTCCCTTCCAGGTCAACACAAATTCTAATAACATTCTTGTTCTTATCGTTCAATTTAAATGAAATCATCGCGGACCGATTGTTCTTCCCGGCAGGAGAAAGCAGTTCCAATCCCGGGATTTCTTGTAAACCTTTATAAAACATCTCTGACAGGTGTTTATTATGCTTCCATATGGTTTGCATGCCAATAAAGCGAATAAAATCCACAGCCTCCCCCAGTCCGTAAAAAAGCGCATCATTTTGTGTACCATATTCATATCTTTGGGCAGTGGGATGCAGGACCAACTGCCGTTTTTCCATATCACTACTATCGCTGGAATAAGCCCCTACAACAGTAGGTTTCAATGTATCCAGTAAATCTTCCCGTACATAAAGAATCCCGGTGCGCTTGGGGCCCAGCAGCCATTTATGGCCGCTGAAAGCATAAAAATCCACCCCGGTGTCCCTGAGATTAATTGGCATATGCCCGACTACCTGTACGCCATCAAGAGCATACCACACCCCACTGGATTTTGCCAGTTGGCCGATCTCTTTCACCGGTAATATCTGACCCGTGGTACAGGTGATATGACTGGTAAATATCAAACGGGTGTGTTTGCTCATTAATTTTTCGATTTGCCGCACATTGCCCATGGTATCGATAATATCCGGTTCAAACGTCTTTATCACGATCCCTTCGGTTTTCATTTTGTTCAATAGAGGAACATGTAATGCCACATGTTCATGGGTAGATGTAATCACCTCGTCCCCTCTTTTTAATGGCAATCCATTGAGAATGATATTAATACTTTCCGTTGCCGTACCGGTAAGTGCCAGGTCTTCCTTTTTAACACCCGGTCCCAGTAAAGCCGCGAATTTTTCTTTGATTTTCCACCAATCTTTTTTACAGCGTCCGGGATTAGGATGGGAGTCTTCCTCGTCCATCATTTTTTTGACGGTCTTTATTACCATAAAAGGCGACGAACCCAGTCCACCGGTATTTAAATAGGCATAGTCAGCAGGAATTAAGAACTGTTTTCGCAGCTTTTTCCAGAACTCTTCATCCCTGGGCATACCCGTGAATGCCTTTTTAAAGGATGAAACCGTGGAAAAAGCAGAGACCGGAGCTGCAGATGACAAAAACAAACCTCCGGCAGCACCGATAGATTTAAAAAAATGTCGTCGTTTCATAACCTCTCCTTTACAGCCACAAAGACACGAAGGCACAAAGATTTTTTAAATATTTCCATTTTTATTTCTCAATAAATTCTCAACACTTTTGCTCCGCGAATTTTTTTCTCTTTTATTTCCACCAAAGCCCGGTTGGCTTCTTCAAGGGAAAATTCCTGGACTTCCGGTTTTATGGGGATTTCTGCTGCCAAATGCAAAAATTCGCTCACATCACTGCGGGCCACATTGGCCACACTCTTGATCTCCTTCTCCCACCAGAGATGAGTGGGATAATCCAATTTTAACAGGTATTCATTATCGATGGACTCTTTACGAATGGCATTGATCACCAGTCGTCCACCCTTTTCCAGGTTTTTTAATGCTTCTACGATGGGCTTCCAAACCGGCGTGGTGTCGATGATACTGTGCAACTTTTCCGGTGATTCATCCGTTGTATCCCCTGCCCAAACAGCGCCCAGTTCCCTGGCAAATTCTCTTTCTTCTTCACTCCTGGCAAAGACAAATACCTTTGAATTGGGAAACTTATGCTTAATCATTTTAAGAACCAGGTGGGCTGATGCCCCAAAACCGGTCAATCCCAGGTTTTCTCCCTCCGTCATATTGGTTAACGACAGGGAGCGGTAGCCAATGGCCCCGGCACACAAAAGGGGGGCCGCTTCGGAATCGGAAAATTCCCCGGGAATAATATAGACAAAATCTTCCCCCACGGTCATGTACTGCGCATAACCACCGTGCACGTCTCTGCCCGTGGCTTTGAAATCACTGCATAAATTCTCATTCCCTTCCCGGCAAAATTTACAGGTTCCACAAGCAGAGTAAATCCAGGCAACTCCTACCCTGTCACCGATTTTAACGTTTTTCGCTCCTTTACCCATTTCAACCACCCTTCCCACCACCTGGTGACCCAAAATAATGGGAAATTGCGGCGGAGGCGTCCGCCCTTCTATCTCATCCAGCTCGGTGTGACATACCCCGCAGCTAGAAACTTTAATCAACACCTCTTTCTCTCTGGGAACCGGTTTGGGCAGCTCCACCAATTCCAGGGGGGTCTTATTAATGGAAAGATCACAGGTATTATTCAAGACCATTGCCTTCATTCTCATGGGGATGAAACCTCCGTAAGTTATAATAGTATAAATGAAAATCTTGTCAACTTCAAGGATATCGTGCGATTTATTTAAAATTTAAGGAAGGAACCGTTTGCTCCGGCTGGTATATATCTTAAATTCTTCGCCATACTTTCTCTCCAGGTGGGCTTCCAATGAAGGGATAAGAATAAAAGCAAAATTTAACGCCATGAATAATGGGATGAACAGCATCGCCATGTTCTGGGTAATAATGGCAAACCCGGTAAAAAGCACCACATCTCCGAAATAATTGATATGCCTGGAATACATGAACATCCCCCCGGTATAAAGACGCCCCTGGTTTTCCGGTCTCATTTTCCAAATGTGCCTGGAATACTCGGACTGCGTATTAATATAAGAACCACCTATATACAGCAATATGCCGATGACATCGATAATATTTACGGGGTGGGATTTATTACCGCCGACATATAATAATACTAAAAGGATGGCAGGCATTATAATCGAAATGGTAAGGGCTTCCACCCAGACCATTTTCCGCTTTATAAAAACAAAAAGCATAAACACCACTCGAAAAAAATAGATGATGGAACAGCATAACAAGATGATTCGGCGTATCAGGTCTCCTTTTATCCTGTAAGGCTTTAGCCAGTTTACGATTCCATTGACATCGCCAAACATCAGCCAGGTACAAAGAAGAATGACAACGACAAAAGACGTTGTTATCAAACATTTCGGACCGATGGACGGATCATGTTCATTTCTAAAGATCATCGTTTCACTCCTGATCTAGCATCATGTTTTAAAGTATTATAGTCAATTTTGGCAGTTTAACACAGCCCATTTGTAGTGAATAATTCCAATGTATTTAAATTCGAAGCACGAAATTCGAAATCCGAAACAAATTCGAAATTCAAATGTTCAAATGTCCCAAACATCTTTAAATATACTTAAAAAAGGCATTGATGCTCCTGGAGCTCTTGTTCTGAATTTTGGATTTTGGTCATTTGAATTTGTTTCGGATTTCGATATTCGAATTTCGGATTTTTAGGTACATTATTTAAAGAACTTTCTACAACAATACTTTCCCTGCATTTTTCTCGATATACAACGGATCAATGAACGGTTCATCCTTCATATGGGCTTCCATAAGGGTAATTCGCTTTTGAAGCAAGTCTTTTAGATTATTCCCATGGATAAGCGGTGTCTCTCCTATATCCGTGACAGCCATGAATTCAATGCCCGATGCCAACAACTCCAGGAGTTGTTTTGAATTCTTTATCTCCTTTTTCATCGCATTTTTGAGCAATTCCCTGTTTTTTTCTTTTTCCGGGTCATTCTCAGCATCCAGGAACCCATGAACCCCGGCAATCCAGGCGGCCGCATTGCGCTGGGTCATAAACCAACAGCGGAGAGCGTTTAAACGAATATACTGATCTTCGATAACATTGACATTTCCCAACTGGTTCCGGGCTTCGCTGCGAATGCGGGATAATATTTCGATAGCCTGATCCAGTGGTTTCCATAAGTTGATATCGATTCTTTCCACGTCCTTCCGGCATTTTTCCGGGGTGGTTAATTGAAACAGTACATCCCGGCTCAGGTCCACGTTATTGGGATTATGGGGGGTGGTACACATGAAATCTTCATAATACGCACGCTCTTCCCGGTCTATTGCCTCGATATTGGGCACCAGCGGACGGACCCAGAGCCTGTACCAGACAAATCCCATGGTGGAATATAAAGGCGTGATATTGGGAAAGGCCAGTACAGCTTCTTCTGTGAATTGCCATGCCTTTTGGAGTTCCTGTAAAAATACGTTTCCCGTCCAAATCCGGGCAATTTTCTCTATTTCCTGCCGGATATTCATCCCGGGATTAAATTGAAATACCCGTGAAATTTCATGATTCACATTAAAGGGCACCAACCCAGGGGGAAATGTCCCGCCCGAATGAGCCAGGAAACGAACACCGTTTTCATACAGCAGTTTTAACCGTTGATAGGTCAGCGACGGATAGGGTATTCCCAGGAGTGGGGCAAACATGGCATGGGGACCGGCGGCAAAATAAAAATGGGAACAGGAATCCCTGGTTTCCAGCTCTTTCATTAATACGTTTTCTTTGGGATCAAATTGGCACTGGTACACCGTACCGCCATTAATGGATGTGGACTCCGGGTAACGTGGGTGAGAATAAGGCATTTCCCAGCCTTTGGCGATTAACGAGGTGGTCTCCACGTCCACCTGATCTTCAAGGCCCTTCCATATGATGTCATGTTCACCGTAAAAGGATTCCATTCGGGTAATCACCCGGAATCCGGGATTGATTTTTCGGCCGGCATCCCTGAGTAAATAAAAAAATTGCAGCGCATTTTCCCCGGCTGCCCTGGCGATTTCTTCATCATCTTTCCATTCCCGGATTAAATAAGCGCCGCCGTTTCGTCCCACATACAGGGATTTGGTATATTCAAACCCGGCACCGCTGTCATTGGTCCATATAGAAATAAATCCAAGTTCCGGTACTTCGCGCATTAATTTGGTCAACATTTCCCGGTAGTGTTCCTTTACTTTGGGATGGGCGATGGTCATGTTGTACCGGGGTTTAAAACTCCTGAACGGATGATCCACCCGCGCCCCCCGCAGCATGGGGTATCGTGAAAAAAACGCCTCCGGGAGGGAACGGGGTTCAAAACAAAGCAAACCGGGCACCAGGCCGTATTTAACTGCCAACCGGGCATTGGTTTTCAGGTTGCTTAAGTTGGCGGACAAATAGTAATAGGGGTAAATGCCTTTATTGAGTTGACTGTATACAAATTGGTCCAGGGCCGGGCAATAGGTATAAAACATGTGATATGCTTCTCCTTTGGGGCCGGTTTCCAGGGCCATGGGAAAGGCCAGGCCATTGACTTCCAGGTGGGTAAAACCCAATGCGGCCAAATGACGGATATAGGTTTCTTTATCCATGTTTCGTTGAATGCGTCCTTCCTGGTTTAAAAAGAAATCATAAGAGGAGCGCTGCCACTGAAATGCCGTATTAAAAAACCTCCCTTCGCGGACGGTTTCGACATCATTATCCACCAGGCAATCGAGCAAATAACTCAAAAAACCGAAAAGCAGGTGCGGTTTTGATACGGCAATACAACCCGCCCCATCTTCATCGATGCGAAAATAGGTATCTCCTTCGGTCTCAGCCAGGATCAAATTGAAAATACCTTCCTTCTTATCCTCCAGGGATAAATGGCCCACTTCTGCAATCTCCGTACCAATTTTAGTCCACTCCTTCAACTCAATTGCCGCGGTTCGAAA
>WVZO01000377.1 GCA_011772425.1 Candidatus Aminicenantota bacterium | reverse complement strand
ATCTACCAGGTGCTGCCAGTTATCCTGGTAGATTTCTTTGTTTTTTGTCCGGTTCATTTTTTATTCTATAACCTCGAAGCTTCGCTGGTTCGCGAGATTTCCATCAACTTGCAAATCGATGATATGATGTCCTTTGGCAAGAGTATTGGGCACATAGGTTTTGATCAGGTTTTCATTCACGATATCCAATGAACCCACGGACACTCCGCCGATGCTCACCTGCACGGCCCCCTGGAAGCCGTGACCATGAATGTCAATGGGCAGCGCCTGTGGGTCTCCGGTGTCAACGGCACCTCTCAGGGGTTTAATACTTGTGATCCAGGGACTGACAAAAAATAAAGCGGGATTGCTTTCCCTACCTTCGACTAAGACTGTGATTCCCTGTTCCGGGCCCTGCTTGAGATCAGGGGGTATTGTAATTACGATTTTATTTTCAGCAGCACTTACAAAATCCATGATCAAGGCTCCGCCAACCTTAACCACTGTGCTTAAGCCTTTTAGCCATAAATTCTTACCGCTAATGTGCAGCTCTGTACCCACGGGCCCGGTTTCCGGGGTTAATTTTGCGATCACGGGCGGGGCCAGGGTGGTAACCTTAAGACCGATTTCTTGCACCGGTGCGGCAGCAGGCACGGCCGGTATTACCGGCTCTATTTGCACCAACGATACATGGTAAGCTACCGAAAGTCTATAATCTTTATCCNNACTGAAAAATCATCGCTGTTACCGGCGTCAGGGTTAGTATTATAATTGTATGTATCGTTAAGAACGGGATTCTCGTGCAGGATCAGCATGGCTTCCCCCAAAATCTTGTGAACTGCCGCTGTGTCGGTAGTTGAAGTATTTGGATCCGTAATCTTAGGTGCATAGGGAGTGAGTAAGTAAAAAAGTTCCAGGGAGAGGGGCGGCCGGACTATATTTGCCGGATGGGAAGGGGGACGCGGCCAGTCCATGTTCTTCGACTGTGGATTTTCTATGACCTTATAAAGAAATAAATTAACCCCGGTGTCAGGTCCAAAGTCGTCCCAGGGAGAGCATAGAGTAACTTTACTTGCTGTTGTCAGCCCTTGCATCAGTAAACTTCTTAAAGCCAGGGTTACCTGTCCTATCGCTTCATTGGTCATTTTACACTATCCTATATGGTGCCGTAAAGAATGGTTGTACCATCATACCTTACCTTATATAATTACGCTCCAACCCGCTCCAGCCCCCTAAATCGCGGCTCGCCGGTCTTTTGGGTAAGAATACCGGCTCCGGGGGTTCGGGCTGTTCCCTGCCGACATGCTCAGCCAGTTTCTTGTTGAGCAGGGCAATCTCTTTAGCCATCTTCTCCATTTGTTTTTCACTTTTATTTGGGGGTATGGTGCGAAGATGGGCGGTCAATGCCTGCCAATCGTTCGATTTTTTGGGTATTTCAATGGTTTTCACCATGGTTTCCGATTTATATCCCTTCGCTTGTTTAGACCCGTTCATCCCGGGTTTTCGCAGTTTGTCACCCTGCCCGCCTGTGGGTTTGCCGGGTACCTCGATGGTTTTCACGATCGTTTCCGGTTCATATACCTTTTCCTGTTCCATAATAACCGGGGAGACCGGTCTCTTTTCTTTTTTTGGCTTATTGGTCACGGTTTTTCGCGGTTTGTCATCCTGCCCACCAGTGTGCTTAATGGGCATTTCAATGGTTTTCACCATGGTCTCTTTTTCAATTACCTTCTCTTGTACCCTGACAACCTGGTGGACCGGTCTCTTTTCTTTTTTTGGCTTATTCATCACGGTTTTTTGGGGTTGAGGTTGAAACCGACTCTTTTCTGGGGATTGGATAACGATATTGGCATGCGGGTGCTTCTGATCTGTTGACTTTTTGGGTACTTCAACCGTTTTTACCATCGTTTCCGATTCATGTGTTATCTCCTGTTCCTTTCCTGTTTGCGGTCCGGCAATTTCAGCTTTTGGTGATTGAGGTCCAATCTTTCCGGGAAATTCCCGCCCCGGCAAGACGGGCTCCGGCAATTGCTGTAATTGCCGGCGCTTATCCGGCTCTTGAAATGGCAAATTTTTCTCTTTCAATTGAAAATCCGAACTTCCAATACTTGATTTATTTGCTTCGGGAACCCGTATTTCATGCTTATTATCAGCTTCAACCGCGGGACTACTTTCACTTTCCTGCCTTCCACTCTCATCTTCTTTTACTTGATTTCCTCCATTTGTTTCATCAGGGTTGTTTTTATTTAATTGAGCGGCATAATGAAGATAAACCTCTTGCTTTCCAGGGATTGGAAACACGTTATCTTCACTGGAAGGGGTTGACATAAGCAATTCCCTGTTTTCATCCTTTGTCGACTTCGGTAGATAGTCATTGGATTCGTTTTGTTGTTCTATCGCTGGTTCCTTTATCTCCATTGTTCCGCTTATTGTTTCGAAACTTTCAGCAGCAGGCGTATCCCCGGGAAATTCATCTTGATTGCCCCACAGCACCGGGGAGAAAACGAAACGATCTTGATTGGACGGCTGCAAACCAACCGGGGAAGAAAATGGCTTAAGGTTTGTTCCCACACCGTCACGCAGTACCCTTGTTAAATAACCGGTTTTCATCATTCCTCCCCGTTCCTTTCCAGGTGGTCACCCAGCAGTTCCAGGTATTTTCGCCGTTTTTTATTGGTCATTGCAAGGATTTCGGATTCGGACCATTTGTAATAAAATGCCAGGAAGTGGACTTCTTGATAAAGTTGATCCAGGTTGATTTTCAATTCATTGAGAAAAAATTGTGACATGTTGAAGTGTAATGTGAAAAGGGTTTCGCATTCCGGGCAGGTTGCTTCCATATCCGGGTCAACCTGGGGTGCAAGTTCTTCCATTTTGTTTTCAATGGTTTCCCGTGCCCGGGCCGGGAGTTTCTTAACCATTGATCTATCGATTTTTGTGAGCCTGCCAATCCTGCAAATACAGCGTGAAAATAGTTCGTTCACTGCCTCTGCCTCGTTTTCTACGGCCAGGGAAGCCAGCTCCTCCTGGTCGCCGCCGTTTGGCAGCCGGAACTCCACCTGGAAGTGGTTTTTCCCGCCGTCATCCTTAAATGCTGTGTTCTTTGGCAGCTTTGCTGCAAAAAACCGGGATGA
>WVZO01000644.1:810-1440 GCA_011772425.1 Candidatus Aminicenantota bacterium | reverse complement strand
CTTCGCAGCCAACTACAGGAAAATCATACGGTTAGTTTTTTTGCCAATTACGGTGAATTGAGCGGTTTGGTCACCGCAGCAGTGATCCGTTTAAACCTGGATAAAGAAACAAAAGTAGAAACAAACCTGGGACCAATTGTCAGCAAGATGTGCGACCGGCTCACCCAGGTAAAAGATTTTTTGAAATTTTTCCAGGAGAAATCCGGGGAATGCCCCAAACGACCCCAGTTTTATTTTATTCACGGCGATGAATTGGAAGGCCATGAAAGTCTCCTGCAAGTACTCATTAATACCTGCCTTAAAGATTATGTGGAAAAGCAGTGGGGCAGCGATAAACCAAAACCTTACTCCTGTGAGGTCCCATGGCCCAAAGAGGGGGGACTGGGGGACCGGAAGGAACAATTGCCTTTTAATCTAATGGCAAAATTTCAAACCTGGGGTGAAATCACCGGTTTTACCGCCAATGCCCTGGCACGATTATCATGGCTTAATAAATATCCGTTGGTGCTCATCAAACACACCATCTACGATTCGAAATGGGATAATGCCACAGAACAGTTGATCACCTGGTATATTCGCGAGTATTGGGCAGCACTTGAATGTGATGACGATATCCCGCAGTTCCTTATT
>WVZO01000644.1:0-777 GCA_011772425.1 Candidatus Aminicenantota bacterium | reverse complement strand
TTAAGGAATTAACACCCGTAGAATTTGAAGATATACTCGAATGGTTTAACCAGAACGGCATTTATGAATCCGAATGGAAACGACGGGAAAAAGCCCGGGCTATTTTTAGAGAGTCCAGGTGTATGTCGAAAATTGAGGAAAAGCTTAGAGAAATTGTTAAAGAATGTCAAAAACCAGGGGAGGAATTGCTAATATGAAAGAATTGGATCTTCATCTTTATGAGGGGAACGGTATCCCCATTAAACAGAGGAACCGGGAATTACCTGGTTACGAGCCTATGGAGGATTTCGATCATCCCCGGAATTATATTGCCGGGGAAGGACTGCGAAATGCCGTCAATGTGGCACTGGCCCTGGGACAGCCGCTGTTGATTACCGGCGAACCCGGGACCGGCAAAACCCAACTGGCCGACAGTATTGCCTGGGAATTGGGTTTGCCCGTAATGGAATTTCATACCAAGACCACGTCCGCTGCCGTGGACCTTTTTTACCAGTATGATGCCCTGCGCCGCTTCCAGGATGCCCAGGTCCCCGAAAAAAAACAATTAAACATCGACGATTACATCACCTACCAGGCGTTGGGGAATGCGATCCTGTTAACCATGCCCCCGGCAGAGGCAAACAAATATCTGCCCGAAGAGCTGCAAGGTATCGGGCCCACTCGTTCCGTGGTCTTAATCGATGAAATCGATAAAGCACCCCGTGACCTGCCTAACGATGTGCTGGACGAAATCGAAAAGATGCGGTTCACGGTCAAAGAAACCGGCAGGACCTTTAA
>WVZO01000496.1:1762-1979 GCA_011772425.1 Candidatus Aminicenantota bacterium | reverse complement strand
AGGCGTCACCGGTAAATACATGGCACGGCGTAACATGCAACCAGGAGAATACAACGGTTATAAGGATAGAACTGGCTCACAACCAACTGAAGGGAAAACTTCCTCATGGGCTGAGCAAACTTTCAAACCTGGAATCATTGGTCTTAAACAACAATCAACTGGAAAGTCTTCACGAAGCCATGGGAAATCTATCAAAGCTTACCATACTAAATCTCAG
>WVZO01000496.1:1400-1689 GCA_011772425.1 Candidatus Aminicenantota bacterium | reverse complement strand
CCTCAACAATAACCGGTTATCCGGCAGCATTCCTGTATGGATCGGAAAGCTAAAAAACCTTGAAGAACTTTTGCTGGACGGCAACAGCCTTAGCGGACCCATCCCAAAGGAATTGGGTAATCTTCAGAAACTGACCGTAATCAGGCTGGGACACAACTGTCTAACCGGCAGAATCCCCTCTTCCCTGGGTAAACTAACCCATCTTGCAGATAATAAATCTAATTTTAAGTGGAATGCCCTTTATACAAATAATGATTCTTTGAAAACCTTTCTAAGAAAAATACAATAC
>WVZO01000496.1:1069-1336 GCA_011772425.1 Candidatus Aminicenantota bacterium | reverse complement strand
ATCACGGCTGTTTCGACTGCCAAAACCTCTATAACCGTAAGCTGGAAACCCATTGCTTATACCGCGGACAGCGGTGGTTACCGGGTTTCTTTTAGTATTACTCCAGGCGGGCCTTATACGCTTGCCCCTGGACCTACCATAGATGATAAAACAAAAGATAATAAAGAAGTTAAACAACTAAAACCAAGCACACGTTACTATTTTGTGGTCTGTACATGGACTGATCCGCACGGCAGTAACCGGAACAGCGTTATAAGCGATTACAGT
>WVZO01000496.1:0-1016 GCA_011772425.1 Candidatus Aminicenantota bacterium | reverse complement strand
TAAAAGGGAGGAAAAACCTTCTCCGATAATAAAGGGAACTACAAACTGGGCGTAACACCCGGATGGGATGGAACCGTAACACCTTTTAAAAACGGGTATGACTTCATTCCGGCCTCCTGGGACTATTCCGGTGGTGTAAATTCCGACCGGCCCAACCAGGATTATAAGGCGGCAGCCAATACAATAATTTCCGGAAGAATAACCGATTCAAAAGGCAATGGAATTCCTGGTGTTACCCTTACCTTTTTTGACGAAGAAAGAAAGGGAACCGTCTACGCAGAAACAGATCCAACAGGAAATTACTCACACACGGTTACATATAACTGGAAGGGCACAATCACCCCATCAAAAACAGGGTATAAATTTAACCCTCAAAATAAAGAATACAAAGAAGGTATTTTGAGCAGAGAAACACAAAACTTTAAGAGCATCCCCCCTGAGATTTCGGGAAAAGTAATAAATAAAAAGGGCAAAGGAATAAAAGATGTTATCCTCACCTTTTTAAACGAGGAAGGAACCGCATCCGAAAAAACAAACACAGATGAAAAGGGAGAATATTCACTGGAAGTTCTTAATAACTGGTCCGGCAGTGTGACACCTAAAAAAAAGAGGTACATATTTTACCCGGCAAAGAGGGATTACCAAAATATGTCCATAGACAAGGGCAAACCAGAGGGAGACTATAAAGCTGTGTTGAACTTGAAATTCTTTGTCTCTGTCACCGGGAATTACAGGGTACCTTCGGGGGAAAACTTTAAAAATTTTTATGGAAGCGATATATTCGACCCTGAAATAAAGGCCGGTTACAAGTTTTACCGCGGCTTTTATGTATGGGGCGGATACGGTTTCTTTTCCAAAAGCGGAGAGTCTAAAGTTTTTAAAGAGCCGACAAAATGGCAACAGGAATTTTTATCCCTGGGATTGGGCTATTATGAGAATTTATCCATTACATTTGGCTGGAAAGCGGAAGTGGGAGTGCTTAAGGTCTGGTATACAGAAGAAATGAGCTACATAGT
>WVZO01000495.1 GCA_011772425.1 Candidatus Aminicenantota bacterium | reverse complement strand
TCGATTTTTGCTACTCCCTTATCCAGTGCCAGCCAGAGGTTACCCTGGTAATCTTCATAAACATATTTTACATTATCGTCTTGCAACCCGGTGTTTCTATTGAAAACCTTTTTTAAATGCCCCTGGGAATCGATGATCAAGAGTCCTCCCTGTAATGTTGCCAGGGCAAAATCGCCAGGTGACCTTGAGAGCCGGATACCGTGAGATATTTTTTTTTCTTTTAAATAATCATCCACTTCTGTAGTAAAGGGTTCTGTTTTCGTACCGTCATACAGAAAAAATCCCTTTGTCCGGGTGCTGATCAACAGACTTTGGGAGTCGTAAGGAGCGATCATGTAAATCCTCATTCCCGCAAACTTTTCACCCCCGGCTGCCGGTTCCAAAGAATTCTTTACCATATGCATAAGCCCAATTGCCGTATCATGGATATATAGTTTTCCATTACATGTAAAGGAGGCTTTAAACTGCCCTTTGGCTTGCCATGGTTTCATTTGTTTAATTCCCGGTTCCCACCGGAAGAGATAATCCGAGGTCCTGAAACATATACCCTCTTTTGTTGCATTGGCTCTCCATACTTTACCAAAATTTTTTTGATTATCCTCCAGGTGTTCCAGCAGCGAGACATAGTGCAAAGAATTCTTTGAATCCGGGGCTAAGAAGCCGATTTCATTGACCCCGCCGATGTAAAGGGTGCCGGTATCACCCACTGCCAATGACCGTACCGTCCAGTTGGGCACGTTGATGGTCCTCCATGCAGCACCGTCAAATTCCTTTAAACCGCCATTGTTGGCCACATAGATGATACCGCGCCTGTCTTGTAAAACCGACCAATTCTGGGGATGAAGATCGGTGCTGTAGTTTTTAAAATAATTAAACCCTTCATTTTTGCCATAGACCAGGCTGTAGGAGCCCCGGAAAGCAACCCCCAGGATCAGATACATAGTAAAGAAATAAATCATTCGTTTATTGAATTGACCCATTTTTACATCCTATTGATTATCGATTGCTTTGGACCTCGATTTCAATTGATTTGGCGTCACAAAGACCTAACTCGTTAACAACGGTCAGGGTAATTTTGTGTTTGCCCACTTTTGTTCCGTAATAGAAAAAATCGCCCTGGGAGTCTTCTTCAACAGTGCCGCCGGAGATTTCCCAGAAATGTCGTAATTCCATATTTTGGGGATTTTTTAT
>WVZO01000270.1:2086-2320 GCA_011772425.1 Candidatus Aminicenantota bacterium | reverse complement strand
TGTTTATCCAACCCAGCTTCACATATCTTTAATGCTTTCTCCTGGAATTCCAGAGCCCGTTTCGGTTGGCCAAGTGCTTTATATATCATCGATAAATTATTGTACGACTTCGCCAAGTCGGGATGATTTTTATCCAACACCGCTTCCCATATCTTTTGCGCTTTCTCCTGGAATTCCAGCGCCCGATCAAATTGTCCAAGGTCTTGATAGATATTCGATAAATTATTGTATGAC
>WVZO01000270.1:0-1955 GCA_011772425.1 Candidatus Aminicenantota bacterium | reverse complement strand
AGCGCCCGATCAAATTGTCCAAGGTCTTGATAGATATTCGATAAATTATTGTATGACTTAGCTAAATCTTGATGATTTTTATCCAATACTGTTTCCGATATTTTATGCGCTTTCTCCTGCAATTTCAGCGCCCGAACCGGTTGGCCAAGAGCCAGATAAATCTGCGATAAATTATTCGCCAGCGTGGCCAGTTCTTGATCATTGTCATCCAGCCGCTGTACCACCGACTCTCCAACCGCCAAGTAATCCCTTTTTTCGAGAGGATTATCCCCGGGCTCCACATGAAAGACCCATTGTAATGATTCGATCAATTTACGGCATTTAACCGCACCGGGTTTTTCCTTAATCCTCACCACTTCCCCGATTACCGCGTGCATCTCTACCCGGTTTACTATACGTTTCAACCACCCCTTCTCCACCAACCCATTCANNCTTTTAAATCGGCTATCTCCAGCGGCAGCGCCGGCAATACCGATATATTACAAAGAAACTGCTTTTCCTCTTCCGATAATGCGTATAAATCAAACACACGCTCCAGGTGCTGGAAAAACTGCCGCTTGACTTTATCATTTCGCCACTGGGTACGTATATTTTCTTTGATCACCCCGTCCAGGTCGAAACCCACCTTATCCAGCTTTTGGTTCAATTCTTTCACCCCCAGGCCAGCCGCCGATGCGGTGCGCGCCAGCAGTTCCACGGTCAGTGTGTGATTCCCGGCCCGTCGTATTAACTCCTCTACCTCTTTTTCTTCTTCCGGATCACGTTTTCCCTCATAATGTGCGTAAAACAATTCTTTGCACGCCGCTGCGCTCAAAAATTCGATCTCATGCAGGAAAAATCCCTCCACCCGACACCGGGAATTGGCTATCACCTTAAACCGGTACGCGGCTAACATATTCAAATCCGGGTCTCCGGGATTGTCGATATTATCCACCACCAGCAGCGCTTCCTCTCCCAGGCCGATTAAATACCGGTTAAGGATTTGAAACTGCTGCTCCTCGGTTTCCTCCGGGGGTAAAACCAGGCCGGGGACCTGGAGCTGCCTCAAAAACGATGATTTGAGACTGCCCAGGTAATCGATCCACCCGGTGTAATGGTATTCATTCATATGATTCCATAAAAAGGCTTTGCACAACTCGGTTTTCCCGATGCCGCCGATACCCTGCACCAGCAACACCCGGTTCTCGCTTTTTAATCGATCCGCCAATTGCTCCAGGTCCTTTTCCCGTCCTATGAACTTCACCGTTCTGGGCGGCAGGGGAGTAAGCCTGATAGCCATTTTGGTTTTCTTTTCTTCCCCTTGCACCGGTACTTTAGCCCCGGGATCAGGTTTATAATTACTGGAAATATACAGGTTTAAATCCTGGTACAGCAGGGACTCAAACATCGTTATTGAGTCAAATTCCTTGTAAAGAACACGGTTTTCTTTATTTATTTCTTTTTTGAATTTAAGCACATGACTATAATTGAAAAGCTCTTTATCGTTTTTTGGCGAAAACCCAGTTTTAAAATAAACAAAAACCTTTTTGTTTTTTTCCATGGCCAGCCGGTACTCTTCCCGGGTATATTCACCAATCCGCGAATACACCAGTACCAATACCATATCGCAGCTTTCCAGTATTGGGTTGATAGCCCCCTGGATGCGAGGTTCCGGTACGCTGCCGGAAGGAAGATCGGTTTCCCATTTTAGCGCTTCGATATTTATATGGGAAAGGGCTTTATTCAGTTGGTTCAGTACCGGGAGCACTTTTTCGCGTTCTTCTTTTAATTCGCTGCCGGACGCGATAAATAGTTTCAATACGTTCATGGTCCTTCTGGCCTCTTTTCTAACCAATCCATTTTACATTATACAAGAACTCTCACCCCCGCGCAAGATGCAGCAAAAAATTGGAACCAGGCAAGGATTTCCCTTACTCACTTTACTCAACTAAATTGGCCCCCTGGTCCCCGAAGGC
>WVZO01000295.1:1107-1384 GCA_011772425.1 Candidatus Aminicenantota bacterium | reverse complement strand
TGGGCGTAAATGAATTTTGGGGAGGGTGGAGCAGGGCAAGCGGTTATTTAAAGTTTGTACTGAAACGAAAGGACATTAACGGCTTAATCGGCCCCATCAATTCCAGTAATTATTATAATTTTGATGATCATTTTGATCCCAAAACCAGGGGTTATCGCAAAAGGTATTATATGTCAGGACTTTCAATGGATAAACCTGTTTTCTTTTTTATAATGGACAAAGAAAAAAAGGAATTAAAACAGTTAGAATATGCACTTCAATGGAGAGGGAAAACAAA
>WVZO01000295.1:250-1048 GCA_011772425.1 Candidatus Aminicenantota bacterium | reverse complement strand
AAAAAAAAGGCATTTCTCAATCAGGAATTTTATGGGGGGGGCCCCCAACAAGAGAGGAATTAGAAAGGCTGGAACGGCTGGAACTGGACCCGAAACTATTCCAATCTGGCTTTTATGATTTCCAACCTGGATTTAGAAAAATAGAACCAAACCAGGCTGAACAGCTTCTATCTATTTCAAATACCCTTGGTTCTCTTGCCAACCATATATATTTTGGGGACAAATTCCAGTTATCGGTGTCATTTTTAGATGAAACTGCCCGGGAAAATGGAAAAGCCAGTAAATTCAAGTTCATCCACCTGCTCTGGAAAAGTTTGAAGAAACAAACAATAAAAAAACATGAATTGGCAATAACCCTGGTAAAACATCATATAAATATTTGGGGCACATGGCCAAAATTCTGCCCATCCGGCCTGGAACTGGAACCAGGCGATTATATTTTCGGTCATGTTAACGTACCGATGGAGATTTTTAAAAAAGCGGACTATCTGGGTATCCGGTTGAGTGAGATCCCAGGTCCCCCCCAGTGGATCAGTTTAAAAATTCAAGGAAATCATAAAACGGACCAGTATGGTTTTAGATTGTTGATCCCAATCCAAGGTAATAATGGAAAGGAAAGATAAGGAGTAGCATGTGAAAAACTGCTTGATCCTGGGGAGCGGCCGAAGCGGCACCAGCATGATCGCGGGGATACTGCATAAGGCTGGCTATTTTATGGGGGATAACCTCTATCCTCCCCGCAGTGCCAACCCCAAAGGATTTTTCGAAAATTGGGAAATAAACGAAATCAACGAAAAA
>WVZO01000295.1:0-185 GCA_011772425.1 Candidatus Aminicenantota bacterium | reverse complement strand
CCGCTGTGAGAACCACGGTTTACTCTCCGGGAAAAGGCCAGGGATGGCTTATTTCCCTGTCAGGCCAGACCGATATCGATAATAGGGGCCCGCACCCGGAAATCGAAAATCGAATGAAAGCAGCCGTCTCCAGGAAGCCTTTTGCTTACAAAGACCCCAGGTTTAGCTATACCCTACCGGCTTGG
>WVZO01000720.1:309-1319 GCA_011772425.1 Candidatus Aminicenantota bacterium | reverse complement strand
ACGGCGCCGCGCGGTATTGCAGCCTTGATATCCGCGGAGTTGGCGAAATAACTGGCAGAAGCAACACCCTCACTATCATAGTGAAGATTCTTATAACCAGTTTTTAAACCGGTTAATTCAAAAATTTTCTCAGAGATTATTCTCCAGTTGAGCTTAATGGCTTCTTCATCGGACTGGGAAAATGCGGTGGGAAAGGCAAAGCGCCAGCTAATTTTCTCTGCCCCATTTCGGGCAGCCACCATGGAACCCATCAGGCACAACTGCTCCAGGAAAGTCCTTGCCCGTTCACGATCTTCCGGTTTTCCCCATTTCAGATCNNNAAAATAAATATGCCCATCCAGGACAGGTTGAAGGTCTTTCGGCTTATTTAAGAAATCATGAAAGATACTCAAAAAAGGCATCTTTTCTTCTAGCGGTGGCAAAAAGTTGTCGTATAATTCAACACGTCCCAGGGTGGGGGCGGCGGAAATTTTAAAGAAGTGTTCGGCAAATACAATACGCTGCGGTAAAGCCTCTTCTTGCTGGAAATAAACATTGGTGCCGGAAGTTCCAAAATCCACACCGATATTAAAAGTTTTTCCTACTGGCTTTGCTTCTTCGGGTTTTTTCAGCAGTAAAATACCGGCATCACTGGTTACCAGGCGTTTGTTTTGATCCATCCAATAGGTTTTACATTCGTAGGCTTCTGGGAAGCGATTCATCTTAATAATTTCTATTTGAGTTTTACCAGCTTTTTTTTCAATTTCCCTGGATTCCCACTCCTCATCGTTCTGTCTGAATGGGCAGGCATATATCACCTTGTCTTCACCCGCAGTGGAGAAATAAGAATAATAGATATTCCAGGTGAGGGAGACAAAATCAGGCCATAATTCTAAAATAGGGACAGCCATCTGTACAATAATATCGCCTTTCTTTAAACTGTAGGATTTGTTGATGACAAAATCCTCCCCTGCTTTTTTCCCGGAGATACCGGACAGGGGCAGGTTTAGATATACCCTTATTTCATCGGA
>WVZO01000720.1:0-256 GCA_011772425.1 Candidatus Aminicenantota bacterium | reverse complement strand
ACAAGTCTGAGATAGGAACGATTGGTGTTACCAGGCGGTTGCGATAATGGAGTTTATCGCTGCCGTCAATTGGGAGCGTGCCGGGAAAAGCTTCCTTTTGCTGGATCAGTACCAATTTTTCCGAAAAGAATTCGTCGGGGGTACACCACCTGGCATTTTCCAATGTGGTTTCAAAGATGGTATCCCTGGGGCCAACCAATCCTTCAGGGGGTATCCGTGCCAAAGGGATTTGACTGTAAACGAGAATCTCCTGTTC
>WVZO01000668.1 GCA_011772425.1 Candidatus Aminicenantota bacterium | reverse complement strand
CCGGGGGTAAAGAATTTGCAGCGGTAAAGAAGGTCTTTATGATCGTGCCCTATGATTCCAAACGATTGTTGATCGGGACCCGGCCCCATGGTTTTTTCATCCACGACGGGAAAACAATGGTGCCATTTTCTACAGGGGCGGATGACTATTTAAACGAAAAACAAGTATATCATGGCATCCGTTTATCTTCCGGTGATTTTGCGCTGGTCTCCGCGGAGGTCTTGTTATTATGGCCCCCGATGGACGTTTAAAATATATTTTCGATAAAACCTCCGGCCTGCAAGATGAAAATGTAAAATACGTTTTCGAGGATATCCAGGGAAACCTATGGCTGGCCCTGAATAACGGGATATCCAGGATTGAATATAAATCTCCTTTTTTTCTCTATCCTGATTTACCCGGCCTTGTTCAATCCGTGGTCCGGCACCATAATGCCTTATACGCGGGAACCTCCCAGGGATTATTTGTGCTCCGCTCTAAATCAAAAACCTTTCGCCCTGTAACCGGCATGTCCGGCAACTGCTGGAGCCTGCTCTCAAGCGAAGACTAGACTCGATTTTGGCAGCCACATCCGGGGGGGTCTTCCAGGTTAAAAAGAATTTCAAACGAAACGTTATTAAAGACCAGTCTTTTGTGTTATTGTTTTCCCAAAGATACCCCGGTCGTACCTGGTGTGGAACCAACAGCGGATTGGTGGTTTTAACCCGAAAGCGGGCGGCATTCCCGGCCCATTGGATGGAAGAACTCCGGTTTAAAACCATCAACCAAAACATACGGTCCATCGCGGAAGACAAAAACGGGAACCTGTGGTTGGTCACTTCCACAGGGCGGGTTCTAAGGGTGGAATTCCCCGGCGATATCCATCAGCCTGTGGTCACCCGGTATGATATCTCAGGTGGTCGGGTTTATTATAACGCTGTGGCAGCAGGGCATGTCATGTTTGCAGCAGAAAAAGGAATACTTCGCTATGATGAGAATAAAAAGAGCTTTATTCCCGATCAAACCATAGGAGATGAATTCGCAGACGGTTCAAAACCTGTTTTCCGCATTGTAGAAGACAAAAATAAACACATCTGGCTCCATTCCCAATCCAGGAATTACCAGGCCATTCCCGGGCCAGGGGGAGCTTTTACCATTAATTTCAAACCTTTCCGCAGGATTCCCGATACCAACCAGGTAAATGCCATTTATCCCGACCCTGACAGAAAGACTATTTGGTTCGCAGGCAATGACGGTCTTATCCGTTACGATACCAGGATAAAAAAGAATTACCGCCTCGATTTCCCGACCCTTATTCGCAGGGTAATTGTCAATGGAAATCTTATCTTTGATGGTAATGAATACAAGACGGATAGTGCCCCGAAGCGCTTTATTCCTACGATTAACTACAAAGACAGAAAAAACTTCCATTTTGAATTTGCCGCGCCTTTTTTTGAGGCCGAAACTGAGACACAGTATAGATATCTCCTGGAAGGGCATGATGACCATTGGTCAGACTGGCAATCGGAAAGCACTAAAGATTTTACCACTCTCGATTCCGGCCTGTATACATTCCGGGCCCAGGCTAAAAATGTCTACGAACATGAGGGCAAAGAAGCTGAATTTCGCTTCAGGATTTTACCTCCCTGGTACAAAACCTGGTGGGCATTTTTATTTTATGGGATTGTGTTTATCCTGGTGATGTTTTTTATTGTCAAATGGCGCTCCGGGAAACTGGAAAGGGAAAAACAAAGACTGGAGCAGATTGTTAAAGAAAGAACAAAGGAACTCGAAGAAAGAACGATTGAAATCCAGGAGAAGAATCAACAACTGGAAACGCAAACGATCCAGTTGAAAGAACAATCCGAAAAACTGAAAGACATGGATCAAGTGAAATCCCGTTTTTTTGCCAACATATCCCATGAATTCCGCACACCCCTTNNCAGATGTTTTCCGATACCCGGGACCAAAAACAAAAAGATAAACTAAAAGTAATGCTGCGAAATTCGCAGCGGCTGCTCACTTTGATCAACCAATTATTGGACCTCTCCCGGATTGACAGCGGGAAGATGAAATTGCAAGCCGCCTGTCAAAATATTGTTCTCTTTTTAAAAGGCATATCGGCGTCTTTTCAGA
>WVZO01000432.1 GCA_011772425.1 Candidatus Aminicenantota bacterium | reverse complement strand
CAATGCATTGATGACATCCACTCGAACAGGGCGGTACTTATCAAGAAAACGATTTTGATTTGCCTCGCTGTTAAGGGCTGAATTGTATTCTTTTACCCAGGGGTCAAGACTCTCTTCCGCCAGGAGCTGCTCCTCCGGTGGTGGTTCTGCTGTCTCAATTTCCTCGGCCGGTGCCGGTTCCAATTCCTGCTGCTTCCAATTGGCTTGCTGCTGCTGATAATCAGTTCTTACCGNNGGTTCTCTCGGTTCTTTCAATTCTTAAACCATTATTTTCTTCCCGGTGAGATTGTTTCACTTCATCGTCATATCCTGTTTTTACTTCGGGTCCGGGCCTATACTCAGAGGCTGTGGTTTCACCTTTCAGCCTGTCTATCTCACTCCTGGTAGATACTTTCAACTCATTCTCTAATCTATCTAATCCGGATTTGATTCTTTTTTTCAGCAAAAAAAACAGGATTATTTGCACCACCAGCACTAGAAAAATGAGGACAATGATGACAACGTCTCCCTGGCTTAAACTTTTTAAGATACCCATTGTTTTATTCTCAACCTCCTTGCAGTGCCTCCGGCGGCCAGGGACTCTTTTTGAAAAAACCGTCCCTGGACCCTGCAAAAACTTTTTATTAAAACTTTATCAAAAACTTTTGTGGAGGGGCCAGGGGGGTAATAGGTCGCCCCTGCCAGGGATTTTTCTCGAAAAGAGCCCCCTGACCCCAGCCTCCTATGCCAATGCCCAGGCATTGACCAACTCATCCAGGAATTTCTTTATGGCAGTAATGAATAGGGGCTCGACATGAATTTCTTCTTCCTTTGTATTTCGCAGCTTTCCACATTCATGATTGACATGATCTCCGGTATCTTGCAAAATTCTCGGATTCTCCGGTATCCTCGGTATGGCAGCCATATCTGCATTTTCATTAAAGGTTTTTATGAAATCCTCGAGCCTGTCCATTTTGAAATTGCCGTTTTCAGACAATAATTTTATACCTTTACTGATATTGGTTGGTGTAAGTCTTTCGTTCCATTGATACTGTTTGTTGTCCAAATCCGTAAAGGTTTCACCGGCCAGGAAAAATCCTTCTCTGACTTTATCTTTGTCATATTTCAGGGGAGTTTGGTCCCAGACCAGGCCGTAGGCGACTTCCGCTTTAGGTGCCGGGCTGATATTAATTTCAAAATTACTTTCAACATCGATCCCGGATGCTTTGCAAAAGACAGCTTTTAAAAGACGGTTGATGGCGCTGTCAGGGCTAAAATTCCCACCAGCCAACCAGTGCAGCAGCCGGGAACCATTGCCGCCCCAATAAATATTGGGGGCACTCTCGATATACTTTTTCCGATCCTTTATATTCTGTATAACAAGCCCTATATAGTATAACAGGCCTGATATTCCGATGGCAAGGATTTGTTTGAATTCTTTTGTGTTTTCATCATTGCTTAGATTGGGNNTTGGGCATAGAAGGCAATGGGATTATTTTTGACTTCTTCTCGATAAAGGGCATCGATATCTTCCTCTTTAAAGAAAGCCGTTAAAAAGTAATTTTCTTTCTTTTTCTTCGTCTTTCTTGTTTTTTCCCACAATGGGTTTGAGAACATATTCCTGCCGGCGAATCGTAATGAGGTCTGTATCAACAATTCCAGGTTTCCGCCTCCCCATATGGAGATATCCGAAGTGGTGCCGCCGATATCGATAAATACGGCGCCGCGCGGTATTGCAGCCTTG
>WVZO01000760.1:732-1086 GCA_011772425.1 Candidatus Aminicenantota bacterium | reverse complement strand
AAACCGAAAACAATACAAAGAGCATGACGATAAGATGAACCAATCGCTCATGCTGAAGGAAGCGGATTTGTTTCAAATGAAATGACAGGAAATCTTCGTCAAACGAAGCGGCTGCCAATCGGTTTTCATGTACCTTAATAAATTCGGAAACACCTTTCATGGTTTTTCCTTCCTTTTTTCTATTTTCTCATGGGGGAAATTTTTTATCATAGTTGAATTTTATAGGAAACGGGTTCGCACTTCAACCGGTGTGTACTTATTTTTTTAATTTTTTTTAAAACTTCTTTGCTTTTTTACCGTATAATCAATTAAAGGTTATACGTTTATACGTCTATATGTCCACGCGCTACCCCC
>WVZO01000760.1:390-645 GCA_011772425.1 Candidatus Aminicenantota bacterium | reverse complement strand
TCATTCTCTAGAGTCTTCGGGAATATTAAATGTACAGGTGGAATGCCAAATAAGTCGGCCGTTGTGCCTTTACATGTTCAAATGTTCACGTTGCCCGGGAGGGGATTAATAGTGGAAGAAGATGAAGAATTGCTAAAGATCGGGGAACAGAGAGGTTTCCCGGATTTTTTGAAAATATGGGAAAAGTACAGGAAGGAGCTTTATGGTATATGTTTGAAGATACTGAACGGTTGTAGGGAAGACGCGGAGGATGTA
>WVZO01000760.1:0-310 GCA_011772425.1 Candidatus Aminicenantota bacterium | reverse complement strand
GAAAATGCAGTGGCAAATATGGGTCCGAACCAAGTGCACAATGTATATGTAAATGCAAATTTCCCGGGAATTCCTGAAGATGAATTCCAAAGAGAAGTCATACTAAAAAAAGTGTATGACCTGTTGGAGCAATTGCCTGAGCGGCTGCGGGAACCGGCAATCCTGCGCCTATTCCTTGAAATGCCCTACAGGGACATTGCCGGGTGGTTAAACCTTACCTGCGAAACCGCCAGAAAGCGTATCCAACAGGTGAGAGCCATTCTAAAACCAAAATTAAATGGAATCTTTGGCAATCATTCGCTCATATTCT
>WVZO01000266.1:2521-2876 GCA_011772425.1 Candidatus Aminicenantota bacterium | reverse complement strand
ATCTATGACTATTATAATCCCCAGGTGATTCATGTGGCTCAACCGGTGGAATTGACGGTAAATTGAATTGTGAAAGGTGACAGGAGCAAGTTCCGGGTGCAGAAAGTTGATTTTATTAATAAAAAGTTTTTGCAGGGAGTCCAGGGGGGCAGTTTTTTCAAAAAGCGCCCCCCTGGCCGCCGGAGGCAAAAAAAAGAGGGAGAGGCAAAATGATTTTAAAATAATATTGAGAGAATAGGTCCTATGAACAATCATTTTCAACAAAAGCCGGTGATATTTCTTGCCTTTGCCAATGACCGGGTCGATCATGCCAGGTATTTGAGAAATCTCTCGCAGGAGCATCGAGGTATCCGCA
>WVZO01000266.1:413-2468 GCA_011772425.1 Candidatus Aminicenantota bacterium | reverse complement strand
GCTGCTATCGATGATATAATGAATGTTTTCCAGGACGAAAATTATAAAGACCGGATTGCTATCTTTCACTACGGCGGCCATGCCAACGATTACAGCGTTTTACTCGAGTCCTTTGCCGGCGGACGGGTACCCGCCTATAGGGATGGATTGATCTCCTTTTTCGCCAGGCAAAAAGGAATAAAATTGGTGTTTTTAAACGCTTGCTCCACCGAACAACACGCTATAGAACTTAAGAAAGCAGGGATAACCGCTGTCATCGGGACTTCCCAGGCAATCAACGATGAAGTGGCCACTGGACTGGCCATTCGTTTTTACCATGGCATTGCCAACGGTTTCAACCTGGAACGGGCCTGGCAGGAAGCGGAAGATTATATCAAAATCAAGTATGGTTCATCTAATTTCGGCGCTTTGTATCATTGGGAACAACAAGAAAAACACGAAGACCGGTTCCCCTGGAATATCTATTTCAAAGAAGGTGCGGAGAAAGTAAAAGAGTGGAATTTACCCGATGCGGTCAATGACCCGCTATTCGGTTTACCTCCCCTTCCCCGAACCTATAAATTACCGGATAAACCGTTTCTTTTCTTGAATCCCTACCAGAGGAAACACGCTGAACTATTTTTCGGACGTTCCTATTATATCCGGGAATTATACAACCGGGTCACCGATAAAAATTCTTCCCCTATTATTTTACTATACGGTCAAACCGGTGTGGGAAAGTCCTCACTCCTGGAAGCGGGATTGCTGCCGAGGCTTGAGGAATCCCACACCCTTCTATATATAAGACGGTTTCAGGGAAAAGGATTATTGAGGACCTTAGAAGAAGCTCTAAATAACCATCTTTCGCCATTGAAGAAGGACATTAAAAAACCAACCATAGGAAAAAAATGGAAGCTAATCGAATTCAAGACCAAAAAGCCGTTGGTGATTATCCTGGACCAGGTGGAACAGGTGTATACCCACATGAATAAATTCTTACCACATGATTTTGATGATTTCATGGCCGCTTTAAAAACTGTATTTGAGAATCCCGCGATTTATCCCGGGGGTAAACTGGTATTGGGTTATCGAAAAGAATACCACCCGGAAATCGACGAACAATTCAAACGGAATGAGTTGGACCGCACGCGTTTATTTTTGCAGCCTTTAGACCGGCAGGGTATCGTTGAGGTGGTTACCGGCTTAACCAAAACCAAGCGTTTGCGGGAAAAATACAATCTTAAAATATCGCAAGAAGATCAATTACCCATGATTATTGCCACTGAACTTTTGAAAGACAAAAATTCCCCTGTTGCCCCGACACTCCAAATCATACTGACCAGGATGTGGGACACCTCGGAAAAGAATGAATTTTCTACCGTCCACGAATTTAGCCTGGATCAATACCAAGCCCTCAGGAAAGAAGGCCTGCTCATGGAAGATTTTTTTAAACGGCAGATGAAAAAGCTGGGGAACTGGAATCGGGAAGTCATCGAATCGGGATTGGCCCTGGATGTATTGAAATTTCACACCACGGAGTTGGGCACCGCATGCACCAGGGATATTCAAGAGATACGCCGGACGTATCCACACAGGGAGGATATCATCGCTGACCTGGTCAAACAATTAGAGCATCTATACTTACTTACAGATACCCGGTATAGTAAAAATGAAACCAGCCTGGCCCATGATACCCTGGCACCGATTGTAATCAAAGAATACAATGATTCGGATGAACCCGGACCGCGGGCGTTTCGTATTCTTACCACCAAAATAGAAGGTTTTAAAAAAAACCGGGATAAAATATGGCTGGATGATGTGGATTTAGACATAGTAGAGCAAGGCAAAAAGGGAGTGAGAGTTCTGGACCCTGATGAAAAAGAATTACTGGAAATAAGCCGGGAATGTAAAAAACAGCGTGAAAGGAGAGATCGTATAAGAAAAAAAATCAGGGTTACGTTAATTTTCTTTATCATTGTTTTTGCCGTGGTTGCCGCCTGGCAGTGGAAAGAGGCTTCGGATAGAGAAAAAATTGCCAGGGCCAGCAGTTATATTTCAAAAGCCCAGTTAAAATTA
>WVZO01000266.1:0-378 GCA_011772425.1 Candidatus Aminicenantota bacterium | reverse complement strand
ATACGGCTTGCAGAAAAAGCATATTACTTAAATGAAAATAACATCGCCAGGCAAATATTGGTCGATGCCGCGGCTGAAACATTGGAACGCCCTTTTTACAATTTAAATATCAGTCATGAAGGTGCTGTAAACAGTGCGGTGTTTTCTCCTTCCGGGCACAGGATACTTACCGCATCATCGGATAACACAGCCAAACTATGGGACTTACAAGGAAATTGTTTAGCCACCTTCCGGCATGGAGCTGAGGTCTATTCAGCTCGATTTTCCCCGGATGGCACCAAAATACTCACCGCTTCCAGGGATAAAACAGCAAAAATGTGGGATTTGAATGGCACACTTTTAACCGATTTAGATATGCATACGGATGTGGTTATATGT
>WVZO01000535.1 GCA_011772425.1 Candidatus Aminicenantota bacterium | reverse complement strand
ATTTTCAAAAAAAGTGTAAAAATGCGGCTGACAAAATAAAAAAAGGCTGGAAGGGTGTTAATGATTCCTTTCGGAACTGGCTGAAAACCGCAGCTAAAATGACCCTCACGATTGTCGGGGTGACTGCCCTGGTGACATCGCTATCCGGAGCGGTCAGAAGTGTCGTTAGGGACACAATTGAATTTGACCGTCAATTTACCCAGGTGAGAACACTCCTGGATGAGTCAAAAGTCGATGTCATATCTATGCGGGAAGAAATTCTCTCGATGGGCGGTGCCCTGGGAGACGCGGAAAATATCACAAGGGGCACCTATCAAATGATTAGTTCGGGGCAAGCACCGGCAACTGCCCTGGAAAAAATCGGAATTGCCGCCCAATTCGCCCAGGGCGGCCAGGTGGCCTTGAAGGATGCCGTAAAAGTCGGCACCACTTTCATGAACGCCTATGGCCAATCCGCAGGTAGTCTTGAACACGTATTTGATGTGCTCTGGCAAACCATCAAAGACGGTGTCACCACTGCCTCGGAATTGGGAACGGCCATGGGAAGGGTCGTCGGCATCTCCCAACAAGCGGGCCTATCAATCGAAGAGCTTTCCGGAAGTATTGCCATTATGACTCAAATTTCACAAAACACGAATGAGTCAGTGACTGCAATGCGCGGCATCCTGGCCGAAGTTATCAAACCTTCACAAGAGGCAGCCGAGGAAGCCAGGCGTCTCGGAATCAATTTCTCCACTGCAGGAATCAAAGCCATGGGATTCTCAGCCTGGCTTGAAGATGTGGTGAAAAAAGTCCAGGCAAACAATGGCGATATGGCAAAACTATGGGGCAGGGTTGATGCACTAAACGGCGTGTTTCAATTGACCCGGAACAATCTGCAGAACTTCAAGGACGAGATGGTCAAGATGAATAACGTCACCGGCAACACCAGGGAAAACTTTGAAAAATATAAACAAAGTTTCCAGGGTGCCTGGGAAACGATGAAGAATCGTCTTCAGGCCATCTTCATCAAAACCATCTTACCGGTACTTAAAGATGCAGCAACATGGATCACGGCAAATGCAAAGCATATTGAAAATTTCGTCAAAGCCGGTATAGGCTTTTTCAAAGGTATAGTGAGTGTTATATCTACATTCAAGGATGTTATTATACTTGCGGGGAAAGCCTGGCTTCTATATTTTTCTGTAAAAACATTATCTTCCTGGTTCAATGCAGCAAAAGCAGGATTTTCAACCATAAAAACTACTGCAGCAACTGTATCTACTACGCTATCAACAAGTACACAACGAATGACGAAGTCATTCCAATTGGCCAGGACATTCGGAGAAGGTACTTTTTCTTCTCTCAAAACAGCAGCAATAAATGCGGCAGAACCCATAAAAAATATGGGTACAAGGATAACAGAGATTGTGAAAAAATCCCGGTTTGCAGCAATGGGTATGCAATTGATTGGCGCTGCGATTGCCGCATGGGCAATGGACCGAATAATTACGGCAATAAGCCTTCTAGATAAATACATGAAACTGAAAGTAGAAGAAGCGAGAACCGAAACCGTAAGAATGCGGCATGACACACAACTTTGGAAAGANNCAAGGTGAAATAAAATATAAAGAATTCTATTTGAAAATCAACAAGTCAATCGCAGAAGCAGAAGGAAGAAACTACTCAGAGAAATTGACGTATATAAGACAACACAAAGACAAATACGGCGATTTGATTGATACAATTGAATCGGGACTGGCCTTATACCAGACAGAGATGGGCCTGATCGGTCATCTCGCAACGCAAAAGGAAAAAGAGATCAGGCAATACTATACTAAAAGAAATGCTGTTCATTCTTTGACACGGATATATCACGGGCACAAACTTAAAATCTGGGAAAATGCCAATGCCATAGAGACCTGGAAAAACAGGTTTATTGCACTCAGTGAACACGCATTACCAAAACATAGGAAGGAAATACAGAGCATAATTAAAGAATTAACAGAAAAAGAAAAGCGGTTTAAAATCGCAACAACGATTATTGGAGCAAATACAGATGCCGTCAACACTTCTACCGAGGCAATAGGAAAATACTCCGATGCGTTAGGGATTGCAACGAAAGAAAAAGTCGCAGAGTTGACGACAAAGGCCGCAGGCTTAGTTCAAATTTTCAAAGCTAACAAAGACTCCTTTGAGGCCAACACCGAAAAGGCAAACGCCTTGAAAAATGAAATCTCAAAACTCTCTGCAGAAATGGAAACCTTCGGAGTCACCGCACCACAGAGCTTCAAGGACACAAAAAAAGAAGTTGCCA
>WVZO01000740.1:1361-1927 GCA_011772425.1 Candidatus Aminicenantota bacterium | reverse complement strand
TGGCTGTTTTTCCAACAGGAACAATTATAATTATGTTCTCATCCCTCCACTCATCTGGT
The DNA here is from genome assembly GCA_011772425.1 of Candidatus Aminicenantota bacterium. Classification (GTDB taxonomy): domain Bacteria; phylum Acidobacteriota; class Aminicenantia; order UBA2199; family UBA2199; genus JAKAGC01. Next base: position 1,868 of record WVZO01000740.1, on the reverse strand, counting down.
CTATTCGAAATCCTCACATTTCTTTTACCATGCGTTTCAACCAGTTTAACTTTGCTTCCGTTTTTCAGGAACTCTTCCTTTTTGGAATACATTTCACTGATTTCAATTTTTGTGGAAAACCTTTCAACAGGGATGCCATATTCTGCCTTTCCCCAATCACCTTCCGGAGCAAAGTCACATTTCCCTGCGGTATAGTATCCATTATGATCAGTACCACTTTTGTAAGCGAGGACACTTATTGCGTTTGGATGTGGATGAGAATTTCGGTATATGGTTTTAACAGCGTGTTTTAGATTTTTTACTAACACACTTCTTTTCAAACCTTTTGGGACAGTAATCTTTACAGCTTTCCTTCTGGCTGTCGGGATATCGACGTCTTTTACCGAATGTATTGAATAACTTGGAGAGAAATTCTCTGGAATGCCAAGTTGTTTACCTAAATCCACTTCATCATCACCTCCACCACATGCCAACATAATGCTAATCAAAAAAATAACAAAAACCTTT
>WVZO01000740.1:0-1350 GCA_011772425.1 Candidatus Aminicenantota bacterium | reverse complement strand
GGCCACCGGGAACCTGGCCACCGGGAACCTGGCCACCGGGAACCTGGCCACCGGGAACCTGGGGTTTATAGGTCTTATCTATCTCATTTGTCTTATCGATCCTGGTGGAAACCTGGCCACCAGGAACCTGCTGCCGGGGACCTGGCCACCGGAAACCTGGGCTGAGGGGGACCTGGGATTTATAGGTCTTATCTGTCCCATTTGTCTTATCTTCTTGTGGAAACCTGGCCACCAGGCACAGCCGTGACAGGAGTCATGCCGTGCCTGGTGACCGTTTTTTTTACTTCAGCCAGTCTCCTCAAATGGCTGACACCGGTACCTTATTATATATATAGGGGGGCGGCCATCAGGCCGCCTACTTTTTTTTGATTCGTATATCAACTTCTACCTGGTCAAAATCAATCATATTGTACCAATCCACGATCTCCTTAAATTGACAACTTATGCTTTCCGAAATTTGTCCACTCTTTTTTTTATTTTTTTGATTTTTTCGTGTAGGCAATTTTTTTGCCAACTCACATATTCTTTAATAAATGACTGACGGTCAGTTTTTTAAATCGAGTTGGCATAAAAATTGCGTTGTCCGTTATGAATGTCCGTTATGAATTCTGAAAAATTCAAAATTTAAGAGTCTTTAAATCCCTTTAACCCTAATATAATGTGCGTTTCCAGCGATGTCCGTTATAACCGTTAAAAAAAACTCTTTAAAATTTAAAGATTTTTCTTTAAACCCTGTTATATCCTACCTTTTGCCGTTGTTTGCATCACAAACTTGATGTCCGTTATATCAAGTTTACGTTTTTCCTTTTCAAATGCCTTTAAACGTGATATAATAAGGTTTTAAAGGAGATTTAAATTGAATTTAAAAAAAAGCATGTTCTCAAACCTCCAGTCGAGCGAAAACGGAGTTTTCAACATTTTTTCAACATTTTTACAACTTTTTAAACTTTTGTCAACCACGGATATAAAAGGGTATAGGAGTTGTAAATGGCCAATTTATGCGGTTTTTCCCCCCAAGAAGTTAAGTATGTGCATATTAATCAAACCTCACCCCCCCCTTCACCCAGGGTGGAATCGGATTCGGGTCTTTCCAAAGCCCTTTCTTTTCCTTCCTNNGGTCTTTGTCATCCGGTGCGTACCTGACATAATGCCAGGCGAAACCGGCTTTTACTATTTCCAGGTTTACATAGGTTTCACCCAGGTAGATTTTCCCCACAAACCGACCATAACGGTCCGTATCCATAATCACTACCTTGACGACCTTCCCAAATATCAGCCCTGATGTAAACTGCTTTGCTTTTGTCCCATAAGCCTGCTTTTTTTCCGGGGTATCGATGCCCCAAAACCGGA
>WVZO01000312.1:1701-1931 GCA_011772425.1 Candidatus Aminicenantota bacterium | reverse complement strand
CAAAGCCAAAAGCAAGGGTAAGAGTAAACCTCCACCGTTGATTGTGGATTTCCAGTTTAACCCGGAAACCATATCCAGGGATCGCTCAAATACATTCGCTGTACCGGGAAAAGTTCAAAAAGGGAGAGGGCGGAGAAAGGAGCCGTTATCTTTGCGTCAATACCATCAACGATTTAAAGACCTGCTAAAACTGAGGGATCAGCAAAGTGTTAAAATTAGCCCGGAGACAA
>WVZO01000312.1:0-1588 GCA_011772425.1 Candidatus Aminicenantota bacterium | reverse complement strand
AACCTAAGGCCGGTTTTACTTTTAGCGGCTCAAGTAACCCGCCTATGCTCCTCTTCGCCTGGGGAAAGAATAAAGTTCTTCCCGTAAACCTTACCAGCATAAGAGTAAGGGAAGAAGAATTCGATGCCAATCTTAACCCCATACGGGCAATCGTCACGGTAAGCCTCACCGTGATCGAGGGGCCCAATAAACATTATCTTTTTTCCAAAAAGAGGAAAGAGGAGACAGCGACGAAGTATAAAGCAACCATGCCAACATATGTCGAAACATTCATCCCTAAATCTAAAACTAAATCCAGCCCTAAATAATGGAGGAAGGACAATGTTTTTTAAAGGTTCTCGTTATCAAGATTTACCTGAAACCGGCAGCACCGATGCAGACGGTAAAAGAACCAGGTCCAAAACACTGCGATGGATAACCGATACACCCGGGGATTTCTTACATACGGTGAACCAGGCCGACAGGCTGGACCTGTTGGCCTACCAGTACTATGATGATGATCATAAATGGTGGCTCATTTGCGATGCCAATCCTGATTTTTCTTTTCCCACGGATTTACTTGATCTTAATCCTATTGTGCAGGAGATATTTTTTCTCCTGCCCCCCGAAGGCCATAATAAATGGTCCCTGTTGATAAAAGAATTAAAAAAGCTGCGAGGGTTGCGAGACGTTCAAGCCGATGTTTTTCAAGCTGCCATCTTTGTTACCTACAACCAAAAAGAACTTCTTCATGAGGAAATAAAAAAGGCAGTTGTTTCCCAGGGGTTTGCAATTGAGAACATCTTAAAGAATGAGCGTCCCGGGCAGGAAATAACCGTCCCGCCCGACCAGGTTATTTAGAGGTAAGTGAGATAAATGAAAAACGAAATACTTGTGATCGAAATCGACGGCCAGGAGTATGAAGATATCTATCTTGATATTGTCAGTGTTGAAGCGGAAGAGGCTGAGCAACTGGCCGGTGTGTTTAATATTCGGCTGGCCATCGGGCAGGAGAGTGACGGCACCTGGGACTGGATAGACGACCCTCGCCTGAAGCCCTGGAACAAGGTATCCATCTCAGCCGGTTTTCCCAACAACGTCATCGAGGTGATTACCGGGTACATCACCCAGGTCAGGCCTTATTTCGACGACGAGTTGTCCCAGTGTTATATAGACGTTAGGGGCATGGATGCCAGTGTATTAATGAACACCGTGGAGAAAATCAAGGATTGGCCCAACAAGAAAGACAGTGATATTGCCCGGCAGATTTTTACCGGTTACGGGTTAACAGCAGAAGTGAAAAATACCAAAATTGTTCATGATGAAAAGATATCTACCATCATGCAAAGGGAAACCGATATCTGCTTTTTGAGGCGTCTGGCCCGGCGCAATGGTTTTGAATGTTTTGTACGCAATACTACCGGGTATTTCCGGCCGCCCCAATTGCAGGGCAAACCCTTGAAAACATTGGCTGTACAGTTTGGTGAGGAATCGAACCTTGCTTATTTTAGCGCGCAAGTCAATGCGCTGCAGCCCACCAATGTGGAGATGAACCAGGTGGACTTACTCACCAGGGAAGTTCGCAGTGTTACAGCGGCATCCACGCAGC
>WVZO01000309.1 GCA_011772425.1 Candidatus Aminicenantota bacterium | reverse complement strand
TTAAAGTCCTGATTTATTTTCAAAAGTTTTGTTTTTTATAAGGTAAAACTTTTAAAACCTTTGCTGTTCCTCCTTTCTCTTTCTTCCATCAGGGCAGTCAGGACAATATTGAATAATTCCGATGCAAAAATCCGGGTGGTGATTTTATCTCCTTCTCCTTCCACCAGGATGACTTTAAAAGTAAAGGTGTCGGATTGACACTCTTGTGTACCGGTTTTGTTCTTTTCAAAAAGAGTCCGAAAGGCTGCAATTATTTTTTCCAGTTGGAGTGGGGGTACGTAGAATATCCTGGTTTCTGTCCACTGGTGTTCGCCAAAGAACTGTCTAAGTGTCGAGTCGCAGGGGCGATTCGAAGCAAATACCACAGGAGGCATCGATTTATCCGCCTGCCCCATATCCTGGATATAAACGCCGTTGGCTAAAGCCAAAAGCATCCGGGAAAACCCGGCCCAGAGGAAGATGAGAGTGATTACCCTGTTTTTAATTCCCATGTTATTTCTCCGCTGGAGGGGTCTTTATTGAGAGTCAGGATTACCCGGGAAATGTATTTCAAATCGATCTCCTGTGATTTTGATTTGTCAACGAATGTTCCTATTTTTTCTCCCTGTTCCACATCACCCGAATACATTACCCATAATTTGGGAGTCAGGCAAAATTCAGCGCTGCTGTTTTTACCAACGTCAAAAGCGCTTATAAGTGGTAAAAAATCTTTGTATAAGGAAATATTCACTTTTTTGTCAGCTTTATTGGTACAGGATATAGCTGCGTCCGGGTTTGTTTCTGTCATGAGTGTTAGTGCAGGTTTGTCGTTGGTGTTTATTGAAAACTCCCAGGTTTGCCCATCCTTTGGTTCTACAAGAGTGAGACGCTCATTTTCTCCGGTTAAGAGTTCCAGTTTGTTCATATTCATTTTCAGATTAATCCCGGTTCCCGGTTTGGACTTAAACAGGGGCCTTTTTTTCTTCATGGCCAGCATGATTTCGCTGACCCCCAAATAAGTCAGGGCCGGGTATGTGAAATTCCAGATACACAGCCCATCCTTGCTGTCGGCTGTATTCCCCGGCAGGGACATGACTCTCCAGGCCACCGGGAAGATGGTTTCAAACATTCCCTTAATCTCTTTATCCTGCTGGAAGACGACAACGTTCAATGAATCTTTTGTATTGTTGCGAATCGAAAAATCAATATCTTTAACCATCGTTCTTATCGCTCTCTTTTGTGGTTCTTTATTTGTGTCTTTTATGTTTTTGCATGCTTATTTTAAAGACAGGGCGAGGAGTGGGGAGCGGCATCCGCCGCCCCCCTATTTTTCGTCTCTTCACCATTACATGTCAGAGGTTATACGTATATCAATCTTATTTCTTTCTTACTGCTTGGAATACAGTCTCAGGCCGCTTTCTTCCAACCCAATCCGTTTCCAATTGGACGGATGTGCCGTTCACTTTGACAGCCCAGGTCAACTCCCCTGTGGCTGTATTTTTACTGAGTGTGCCCTCAACCGTTTGCGCTCCATCCAGGTTTACACCCACCGCCTGGGGTGCACTAACGGAAGCCTTAATCTCTGCACCCTCAACAAGGTGATTGTACCAGGCAAGATAGATGTAAGTGATGGGCAAGAATGTTGCCATACCGTTTTGACCAATTTCCGGGTACGTGAGTAACGGTTTTTTGTTTTTGACCAACGACATCGTACAGTAAGTACCGCTGGTATTCCAGCAAGATATGGAATTGTCCGTCTGATCCCCGACTTCCTTCAACTCATTGTAACCGTCGGGTTTGAGTGTATACTCCCATTTTTTCTTTAGCTCAGTATCCATGACGTACGATACGTGGCCGGTAAAGGCATCATTGACATCACCAGCGCCGATCTGG
>WVZO01000706.1:2113-2294 GCA_011772425.1 Candidatus Aminicenantota bacterium | reverse complement strand
TCTCTATTAGCTTCTTTGAATCGGGCCAGGTCATCGATCAAATCTTGTTTCAAATTCTGATCCATGATATCCCCGACAAAAATATAGCCGCTGCTTCCCATCAAGTTAATCGCGTTACAGAACACTTTTCTCAGGTAATTATGCCCCCTAAAACATTGAATCACACTGTTGAGTATCACCA
>WVZO01000706.1:631-2098 GCA_011772425.1 Candidatus Aminicenantota bacterium | reverse complement strand
ATGGGCGGCCAGGCGGGAGAGTTTTATATTTTTGTGTCCCTCTTCCTTTACCCGCTGCCTGTTTTTTTCAATGATTACAGCGGATAGATCTGTTCCGTAATAAAATCCCACCCTGGGGGCGATGCGGTACATACTTATTCCTGAGGCTGCCCCGATTTCCAATACCCGCATATCTTTATTCNNCCCGATTTCCAGTACCCGCATATCTTTATTCAGCAGGGGTTCCAGTTTTTTAAGAATATTGTCGCCGTATTCATCCATTTCTTCTTTGGGTATTGGGTCACCAGTATAACTGCTGTTCCAGCCGCCGCCAGTCACTTCATCCACCGACGTTTCACCCACGTACTCCCAGAGTTTGCGGCTCATCAATTCATTCTCTTCGGTTTCATCTTCAGAATCTACGTCTTCACTATCAATGCAGAGAAATGTAACCAGGGTGGGACACTCCCACTGCAGCCGGTTAAGAGCCTTAATATAACGCCTTTGACCGATAAGAATTCTCATATTGGCATCGTTGACTAGGGTTTTGATTCGTTCTTCGGGGTAGAGCGGTGATAGGGGAACATAGGCTCCGCCAGCTTTTAAAACCCCAACGATTGCTGAGACCATGGCCAGGGTCTTGTCCATCAATATCCCAATCGGTTGGCCCAGGATTATTCCATTTTCACCACATAAGTNNCTTATAGGTGACAGCAGTAATAAGGCGGTCTTCCTTATCCGGGCCTATACCGATTTCTACCGCAGCGATGCTGTTTGGTGTCTTCTCTACCTGTTCATCAAAAAGCTCACCAATTGTTTTTCCCCGGGGATAAGGAGTATCAGTGTTATTAAATTGGTGTAATAATTGATGTTTTTCCTTCTCTGAAACAATATCGATGTCATCCAGTTTGATTAAAGGATTTGCAACCACTTCTTTGATTAGTTTTTTGAAATGTCTGACCAGGCGGATAATGGTTTCCTGTTTGAATATCGAGGTATAATACTCGATATCGACAAAAACATCCTCGCTTTCCTCTTCTTCATGAATAAAGAATGTCATATCGAATTTGGAAGTGAAAGAAAGGCTTTCGATTTGCCCGGAATCTTCGCTGCCCGGGAATTTCTTTGGCGCCTGCCTGAAATTTTGCACCACCATCAAAATGTCAAATAAAGGATTCCTGGAGGGGTCTCGCTCCAGGTCCAGATTGTCTACCAATTCCTCGAATTGTACATCCTGGTTTTCAAAGGCCCTGACACTCCGGGTGATCACTTCTTTCAAAAAAGACTGGAAGGTTTTTTCTTCCTGTGGATAGTTTCTCATGGCTAGGGTGTTGACAAACATACCGATGATTCCCTGGAGGTCGGCATGCGGCCGTCCGGCAATGCCCGTACCAATGATAATATCTGTTTGACCGGTGTATTTATAAAAAAGTGTGTTCAGGGCTGCCAATATATTCATATAAAGCGTCCCGCCATTGGCAGAACCTA
>WVZO01000706.1:0-593 GCA_011772425.1 Candidatus Aminicenantota bacterium | reverse complement strand
TAATCTTCCTGGGCCTTTATTACACCACTTGCAAACAAACCGTTCTGCCATTGGGAGAAATCTTTATATTGCAGCCTCAGCGGTTCTAATCCGCTGCTGTTGCCCTCATAAAAAGACATAAAATCATCGGCAAGGATCATATGCGACGTCCCGTCCGATACGATATGATGGATATCTACTATCCAGGTGTGATTACCGCCAGGATGCCTGATGATACCTGACCGGACCAATGGAGCCCCGGAGAGATCGAAGGGACGGACAAAGTCAGTTGGCAGTTGGCAGTTGGCAGTTGGCAATTTCTTATCCTGTAAAATCTCCTTTGTCTCCTGTTTTCTATTATCTGTGTCCTCTGTGGCTAAATCATAATATTCGATTTCAAATTCGATGTCTTCCGGGGGGTGAATCTTTTGTACCGCTGCATCATTCACCTTGATAAACGATGTTCTCAGGCTTTCATGCCGGGCAATCAATTGTTTTAATGTGGATTCGAACGCTTGCCGGTTTATTTCTTTTCCCACAGGCAAAATTAGGGGCATATTGTAGGCAGTACTCTCAAGGTCCATCTGCTGGAGAAAATAGAGCCGTTTTTGAGC
>WVZO01000492.1:1593-1766 GCA_011772425.1 Candidatus Aminicenantota bacterium | reverse complement strand
ATGTCTGGAGAACACATTCCACAACGGGGGGGATATATTCCAGGACCACAAAATTCCTGTTTCGCTGGAACCCCGGGCAAAAGCAAATGAAAGTATGGAACCACTCTCACTCTTTCAATGCCTCCTTTACCTGTGATGGGAAGTTTTTTATCCACGATCGGGAAGTCGGACTC
>WVZO01000492.1:675-1556 GCA_011772425.1 Candidatus Aminicenantota bacterium | reverse complement strand
TAAAAATTTTTATGATGGCTCAATATGATTCCAATAAGCTGCTGATCGGGACCCGGGCAAACGGTCTTTACATTTACGATTATGCTGCCGGGACAACAAAGCCTTTCCCTACAGAAGCGGACGATTACCTCATGAAAAATCAACTATCTCACGGTATTCACCTGTCAACCGGTGATTTTGCCCTGGCAACCCTTCGTGGAGGTCTCGTTATCATTGATTCGCAGGGGAAATTAAAACAAATTTTCGATAGAACCTACGGATTACGGGATGATAATATAAAGTATATTTTCGAAGACTCACAGGATACAGTATGGCTGGCCCTCAGTAATGGGATAGCAAAAATCGAATATGTCTCTCCCATTTCTATTTATGACCATCGATCCGATCTTCCCGGCCTGGTTCAAACGGTTGTAAAGCATCAAAACCATTTATATGTGGGAACCGACAGGGGATTGTATTCCCGCGAAATTTTGCATCCATTTCTTGACAAATTTTTTCTTGTCCACGGTCTGTACAGTGGATGTCGGAATCTGCTCTCAATTGAAAGAACGCTTTTGGCAGCCACAGGCAGTGGTGTTTTCCAGGTTGAAAACAATATTAAACGAAGGGTTATTAAAACCCCCTCTTATTTTTTATTGCGATCCCGGAAGGAAACAAATCGCATCTGGGTGGGAACACGCCAGGGGTTGGTTTCGTTGTATTTACATTCGCAAAACAAAAACGGCCAATGGGCGTTAGAACACAGGTTTGAAAATATAACCCGGGAAACAAGAACCATTGTTGAAGACAAAAAAGGAAATTTGTGGCTGGGTACTCCCACAGCAGGTGTTCTATATATTAATCTCTCTACCAATACCCTTCATCCCGGGATCACCGCAGTC
>WVZO01000492.1:353-606 GCA_011772425.1 Candidatus Aminicenantota bacterium | reverse complement strand
GAGGAAAAAGAGCGTTTTATACCCAACACCGCATTAGGGAATGAATTCGCAGGAGGTGAAAAAGGGAGGGGTGTTTTCCGCATCAAAGAAGACAAAAAGAAAAATATCTGGCTCCATTCTTTATCCAGGAATTTCCAGGCAATTCGTCAGCCGGACGGAACCTTTGATCTTTATAAAAAACCCTTTCTCAGGCTCCCTGATGCCCAGGTAAACGCCATATATCCCGACCCTGTCGAAGATGCCGTGTGGTTTG
>WVZO01000492.1:0-185 GCA_011772425.1 Candidatus Aminicenantota bacterium | reverse complement strand
GATTACAAGGACAGGAACCTCCGTTTTGAGTTTGCCGCCCCTTTTTTCGAGGATGAATCGCAAATACGGTATCGATGTTTCCTGGAAGGATATGATAAAGATTGGTCTCCCTGGACTGCGGAGCCTCAAAAAGAATATACCAATCTTGATTCCGGGCTGTATACGTTCCGGGTTCAGGCTAGAAA
>WVZO01000127.1 GCA_011772425.1 Candidatus Aminicenantota bacterium | reverse complement strand
AAGGCCAACCCTGGCTTCCGGGATCGAGAAAACCATGATAATTTTTTTAGAACGAAAACCCACCAGACTGCAGCTCAAAATCAGGACATTACAACAATATGTGGCAAAGTATCCCACCGGCTGGAAGAAACATATGGAGTTGGCCGAACTTTACGCGGCACTGGGGGAATGGCAAGAAACAATAAACCAACTGCGCCGGGTGGTAAAGCTGCATCCGCAAGATTTGCGTGCCTGGATTTTATTGGGACAGATGCTTATGAGAATGGGGATGGACGAGGAAGCCGTGGGAATATTTGAAAGGGCGCGTCCTTATGCCCATAGAAAGTCATCCGCATACTACCTGACGGGGATGGAGGCATTGTGCAGTCACCGGTACATACTGGCTGCGGAAGCTTTCAAGAAAGCTTCATTAATGGAACCAGGGAGCGAAATTTTCCAGCAGAGCCTGGGGATATCGTTTTTGCAGGCAGACTGCCCGGTGGAGGCCCTGCAGGCGTTTGAAACCGCACTGGATATCAATGGAGACGACCTGGTCTCTCTCACCTACAGCTATGATCTTTTGAAACTGACGGGTCGCCCGGCACAAGCGGAAAAACATGTCAACCGGGTGTTGGACATATATCCCAACGATCTCCTGGCTTTGAAACGAAAAACAGATTATCGATCTCGCAGGGGGCTGGTGCGAGGAGAAGATGGCAAAAATACAAAAAAGGTGATTTATAAAATGAAGTCCCTGGCCCCCCATATCCCGCAAGTATATGAATCCATGTCGATTTACGATTTTTACCGGGGAAAATGGCAAAAGGCCCTGGCGCTGCTGAAACGCGCTGCCCTGGAGCAGCCCAATTGCCTGTGCAGTTGGTGCTATTACAGTCGATGGTTATATCGCACTGGTGCTTACAAAGAGGCTGCCGTGGCAATTCTAAAAGCCTATCAAATGGATAAAAAAAACGTCAATGTTCACCTGGAAGCCTGTGAAATCCTGTTTTATGCCGGGATGCACAGCACGCTGAAGCCTTTTATAGAAAATATGTTGAAACATTTTCCTCAGCGATGGAGTGTCTGCTCCACGGCCGGGCTGGTATTGATTACCTGTTTTAACCGGGTTGAACAGGCCTGCGAATTATCCGCGCAAGCCGTTCAACTGCAGCCGCTGCTGCCTATAGCTTATTTTCAACACGGCCGGATATTAAGCCTGGCAGGTAAGCATATGGATGCCTCCGAGGCNNAAGCATGGCAGGTAAGCATATGGATGCCTCCGAGGCGTTGAAAAAAGGATGGGAGCTTCTACCCGGCAGTGAAGATCGCGGCTGCGTCCAGTCCGCAGCCGGGGCCTGGCTCATGGCCCAATGCTGCCAAAACCTGGGGGATAAAGCCATGAGTCACTACTGGTTAAAAAAAGTCATTGAAGGTGCCCGAAAATTAAAATCAGGTTTTCCTTCGGAAGCTCATTACTGGGAGGCAAAAGCACTGGAGGCACTGGGAGAAAAAAAGCAGGCGGTTACAGCTTTTCGTAATGCCATTGCCTGTCACCTTTTCTATCCTTCAAGACATGAGGCCCAGGAGGCGTTACGGGTATTAGAGAATGCCCCGAACCGGCCGCACCGGGGAAAGCAAGGGCAAAACTCAAAAAATTCACAAGAATTGGGCACCATTCGTCTTTCTATATTCAATCTCAATTGAGATGGCAGGTTACTGACGGTTTTTGCCGGGTGAGAATGGGAAAATGAAGATTGAAGATTGAGGGCAGAAAAAAGTTGAAAAAATAAAAAGAAAAAGGAGGGTTATCATGATGAGCCAGATGATTTTAAAACCGCCCTAGCATGTACACAAAACTTATGCAGGATGGGCATTTACATATTACAAATGTATAGGTTATGTGTATGTGTCACATGGTAAACAGGTAAATGGGACCCGGTATATGGTATACGGATTCATAAGCCATAACCCGGGTAAAAGAAAAACAGCTAAACAACAAAAAAAAAGAAAAAATATGGATCAATCAAAAAAAACAACAAAACAAAAAAGGAGAAAAACAATGACTTTGGATAGTAATGTCAATATCACACTTTTCAATAACACAGGAGATAATCAGACCCTTGTGGTTTTTCAACAGGACCCGGACATCCAACAGATTTTTGAAAAGGTATTTCCCTGTGCCTGGCGAGTTTTCAAAGTAGGGCCAACCGGTGGGAGTGCCCAAGTCATTCTTCCCATCCAATACCAGATCGGCGCGGGTGATGTCAATGATGCCTTTACCGGTCACGTATCCTACGTCCAGGATACTGAGCTAAAGAAAAAATGGGAGTATACACTCAGACCCGACGGTTACAACGAGTTGAAACCAATCGGGGACCAGGTGGATAATTCTATTTCTTGTTTGAATACCAGCGGCAATTACTGTACGATTTCGTTGGTCAAAACCAACAAACCGTTACTCACGTACCCGGAGGTTGGTCATAATTATATGACAACGTTCTTGCCCGTCACTTACATCTATCTTGCCTGGTACAATCACATTGTTGAGGGCGCTGGGATTATGGCTTGTGTTAGTGCGCCGCAGGCAGTGGGTGTAAACCTGGATGGAGCGAAAACGATTGAGGGCACACTAAGTAAAAATATGGCCACAGGGGAGTTGATATGGTCTGTCAAAGTGAACGGCATCCCTGCCGACCTGGAGACAGAGAGGATAGATAGAAAGCGGCCTGAGACCGTATTCCGGGCAGTTCCGGGCAAATAAACAGGGTATGATAAAACGTGTGATGTGTGACCTGTGACGTTGTGACGTATAGGCGTATATACCGTATAACCGATAACAATAAAAACGCAAAATTCATGATAACCACAGGGGTGGTGGAATGGAAAATAAGCGATGGGCGATGGACAATACCCATTGCCCATCGCCTATTTGACTCAACCTGCGTTTGTTGAAAATTTTGAGTAATTTGTTTTACATTTTCTCAGAAATTATCACTTACATTTTTTGTTCTATTATCCAACAAGGCACATAATTTATTACGAAATGAAATAAGAAAAACGGACAAAAAGAACCCGATAAAAAATTTGACATCAGGTTTGAAAAG
>WVZO01000035.1 GCA_011772425.1 Candidatus Aminicenantota bacterium | reverse complement strand
AAGAGGAAAAAATCTATTTGCGAGGAGGAAAAATGTATTTGCAAGAGGGAAAAAATAAGGTGACAGGCAAAATATTAAGCTGGTGCTTGCGGCTGGGGCTAAATAGGAGTTAAAATGGCAGAAAATAATACGTTCAGTTTTCCTTTTGGCGTGAATGAAGCTGGTTCTATCAGTTCCAGCGGAGGCGATGAATCTATCCGGGGAAAGATCATCCAGGTCCTGTTTACTGCACCTGGCGAACGGGTGAACATGCCGGAATTCGGCTGCGGACTCTTTAACCTTGTTTTCGAGCCCAATAACACCATCCTGGCTGCTGCCATGGAATTTACTATCGGCCAGGCCCTGAGACGGTGGCTGGCTGATGATATCCTGGTAGACAATGTCAATGTGAATCCCGCAGATGAAATTGTTACTGTTGAAATTGCCTATACCAAACGATCCGACCTGTCCAAACAAGCAGTGCGGATACAGTTTAAGTAATAGGTTGAGGTTAAGGTTAAGGAAAAAGGGGCGCCCTTCGGGCGGATTTAACGCCTGCGGCGGGGGGGAGCCACGAATTACACGAATTAACACGAATCCATCCTATCCGTCCTATCTGCCCTATTTGTCCTATGCCCAAAAACAATTAAAATATAGGAGTAAGAAATGGCTGAAATAAAGAAAGTAAATGGTCGGGCTGTGATTGATTACATGGCCCGGGATTATGACAGTTTGCTGCGTTCTATGCGCAGCTTGATACCGGAAAAGCTGCCGGAGTGGAAAGAGTATGAATCCGAAGCAGATTTTGGTAATGTGCTGCTCCAGCTTTTTGCTCATATGGGAGATATACTCAGTTATTACCAGGATCGTTTAGCTAATGAAAGTTTCCTGGGAACAGCGCGGGAGCGCCGCAGTATTATACATCATCTCCGGTTAATCGGGTACCGATTGTCTACAGCGGCACCGGCTTCGACGTTCCTGGAAGTGACGGTTCCTGCAGACTGCCAGGGAACGGTTACCATTGAAAAAGGGAATGCCTTTGCGACTAAAAGTCAAAAAGACAAACCCAGTGTCCGTTTTGAGTATACCGGTGAAAACTTTAATATTGATTTCACTAATATCGCTGCTGTTTATGGGAAAAAAACCTTTAGCCCTCTTCCGGTGGAAGAAGGGCGCCTGGTAAAAGAAGAAATCATCGGTATATCGGATGGGACTCCAAATCAACGGTTTCCCCTGGCTCATGCTGGTCTTATCTTGCGGTCAATCGGATTGGCCAGTCAGATAAAAAAGGATGTGATCCTGGTCACTGAGTTAGGAGAAACCATAGAGGAGTGGACGCTCCGTGAGTCCCTGGCTTTTAGCCAGGAGGGGCAGAAGGATTTTGTGATTGAAATCGATGAGGCAGACCGGGCAACTGTTATTTTCGGTGACGGTGAATTTGGTGTTATACCGGCGTCCGGGGCGATTATAAAAGCCACTTACCGCAAAGGCGGCGGTGCCCATGGCAATGTCGCAGCCAACAGCATTAATACGATCGTGGATTGCCCGAAACTGGTCCTCCTGGGAGCAAAGGTTACAAACCCGGTTCCTGCCACTGGCGGGGCTGATCGTGAAACTATCGAGCATGCGGTCAACCATGCACCTGGTGTGTTTCGCTCCCAAAAACGTGCGGTTACTGCTGGAGATTACAAAGACCTTGCCCTTGACTTNNTCCTATATGTGGCACCCGAAGGCGGGGGAAAGGTCAGCGATGTGCTCAAACAAAACCTCCTGGCTTACTTTGAAGACAAACGCCCTGTTTCGACTATTGTTGAAATCGAAGATGTGGATTACGTTAAAATTTATGTCACTGCCAGGGTGGGCATACACAGTTATTATTCCTGGCAGATGATCGAAGAGAAAATCCGGGAGGCTGGCGCCAGCCTCCTTGCTTTTGATAATGTGGATTTTGGACAAACCCTCTATATCAGTAAATTCTACGAAGCTTTAGAAGCTGTCGAAGGGGTGGAGTATATCACAATTACGGAATTCAGACGGGAAGATACAAAAAAAGATGAGCACTTCAAATCAGGAAAAATCGAATTAAAAGAGAATGAAATCCCGGTGGTGCCTGCTGATCCCGGAGATGAAGATTATGCCGGAGGTATTAAAGTGATAAACGATAGAGGAGTTTAGTTTTGCCTCCGGCGGCCAGGGGGGCTCTTTTTAGTAAAAACCGCCCCCNNTAATGCAATTGAAGTATATTAAAGCTATTCCGCATCCTATGGGCAACCGGGTTGACTTGCAGTGGTTCAACCCTCAGCCTGACCTGTTTAGCGGTGTGCGCATCATGCGCAAAGAATCTACTCATCCCACTAAACCCACTGAAAAAGATGACGGTGTTTTGGTGGCTGAAAAGGAAAATATTCTATTTTTTACTGTCTATTTAAAAGATCTCGAAGACCTTAACGTTATAGACAAACTGGATAGCTCTCTCCTGTCCCCTGGGCTTGTGGAACAAATTGCCACCCATCAAATTATCTTATCCATGGATGCCGTGGTATTTGTTATGGAAGCCGGAAGCAGTTGGCAGGTTTCAGAGGGGAATTGGATGTGTCATATTGTTAAAAATGATCAAACACTGGAAGTCAATGGCTATTACTCCGGCATGTCCTCGGCAGTTGATGGGGGGCTCCAGGCCGGGGTGGTGTATTATTATACCTTTTTTCCCTATAAAAGTAATCCGCGGGAATATATATTTCATCAAAGCAATCGTGTTTCTGTTATGGCTTCAGGTCCCTATGATTTTGCCGGGCAGCTGTACCAGATGCTGCCGCAAATCTATCATCGTTACGATAGGGTCTTACCTGCAAAAAACGCGGACGGAATCCGTGAGGAAGATAAACAAAAAGGGCAATTGCAGCGGTTTTTAGAATTACCCGGAACGCAGTTAGACCAAATCTACAGTTTTGTCACCGCTGCCCTGGACCTGCATAACATCGATTGCGTAGATGGAAAATTGCTCCCTTTCCTGGGCCAATGGATCGGGTGGATAACAGACTATAACCTTGAAATTGCCGGCCAGCGCAATGAACTCAAAAAAGCACCTGCCCTGTATGAAACCATCGGCATTATTCCCTCGCTGGAAGCAGTCATTGTTAAATGCATCGGCGGCTGGAAAAGCCGCACCAAAGAATTCGGGCACAATGTATTCCTTTCTAATACCCCCGAACGGATGAACCTGTGGCTGTGCCATTGGAATGAATCAGAAGGATGGCAGGAATCTGAAAATGTATTTTCATTGGATTTTGCCTATGAAGGCAGACCCGCCGCAGCACAGGATGAATACGGAACCTTATGGCTTTTTTATCACACCCAGAGAAACGGACGCTGGGATATATGGTTCAAAACCTTTCAACAAGACAAAGAATGGGCACCCAGCCAACCCTTATGCACCGGCAATACCAATACCATCGATAAACATCCCAGCGCTGCTCTCCAGGACAAAACCCTGTGGGTCTTCTGGAACTCCTATGACCAGGAAAAGCAAACCTGGGAAATACAATGCCGCCAAAGAACCAATGGACAGTGGTTTGATATTGAATTACCCGCCACCGGTAATCAGCGCAAAAGTCCACAAGCAGTGGTGGACCATAACAAACGTCTCTGGCTCTTCTGGTTAGAAAAAGTTGG
>WVZO01000160.1:2080-2995 GCA_011772425.1 Candidatus Aminicenantota bacterium | reverse complement strand
AAGCGTTCCACGCCCTCTTTTCCCTGGTCGAAAAACACCAGCATGGTGGTGCGCCGGGCAGCATACCACCGGGACGGCACCAGCGTCAAAAACACCGGGTCTTCATTATACTCCCGGCATATGACCACCCACATATCGATTTTTTCCCGCCGCATTATCTCAGGGAGTACGGTATCCAGCCGGATTCTCAACCAGTTATCCATGACTTCCGCTTGCTTTTCCACGGGTAATATTGCGGGATAATCGAATTTTTTTTCAAGTTTCTCTTCAGTTTCAAGGGGGAACGGGAAAAGTCCGTTTGAAAACAAAAAAAGAAAAGCACATAACCATACCGCAAACAATGATCTCAGTCTATGTTGTTTTGTCATATAGAAATCATACCACATTCAACGATTTCAGGGCAAGAGTTCCTGTGAAAACCAGTCTGCTATGGAAATAGCCACGAAGGCATTTATAATGCGGTAAAAAACGCGAAGGACCACGAAGTATCATGATTATCATGATTGACTGGCAGCAAATCTTTTCAGGCCGTAGGAAGATGGTTATCAAGCCGTAGGAACGGGGTGAGGAAGCTGTTGGAGCGAGTGGTTTACCCGTAGGAAGATGCTTGTCGGGCCGTAGGAAAAGGTTCAGGAACCCGTAAGAAAGGAGTTCATTTCAGAAAGCGGTCAGCAAATCTTTCTTTTCTTCTCTCCTTCGTGTAACTTTAAGGTTTCCCGGAAGAAGGAAGAAAAAGCGGGGTCTTTTGTTTGACCCCGCTTTACAGCTCCTTTTTAATTCTTAAACTTAGGTGCTATTATTATTTTAATGGTCTTTTTCGTTAACTCTCCATTCTCTTCCCTGACGATGAAAACCAGTTGATATTCCCCGATAAATCCGGGCCCCGGCTGCCAGTAGAAAATACCTTTTTCTGTG
>WVZO01000160.1:1395-2041 GCA_011772425.1 Candidatus Aminicenantota bacterium | reverse complement strand
AATTCCCTGATTTTGATATGGATATCGCCATTTTCATCGGGATGAATTTCCCGGGGTATAGTATCCCGGTTAAAGCCTTTTTCTATTATCACCGGTCCGAATTTATCACCAGGAATCGAGAAAATTCTCTTACCAACTGGATCATTTACAGATGTCCACTGAACATTGCTTAGCGACCGCCCACTATTGGTACCCGTATTCTGAATAGTAAAATATCGGCTTCCAATCCCATCAGTGTTACCGGCGCTGTCTGTGGCAGTCCATTGGATGGTATGCACACCATTTTCATAGGCAGTGGTATCCAGGTAAAAATAGCCGATGGCACCATTACTGTTGGCATAATTGGGAAATAGAGTTGCGATATCTTTCCTGTAATTATTATAAGTCGGATGGCCGATGTTTACACCGTCTACATAGACTTTAATCGTTGAACCGTCTGTGGGAATATAATTGGGCTGCGGGGTTAATGCCCAGCCCCAATTGATGAAACTGTTGCCTGAGGCAGTACCGCCCTGGGTGGGAGTGTCAATGGCTCCAAAAGGTTTTACTGCTTGAGCATTGTCACAAATAATGGTTTTGGTTCCTAATGTGACCTTGTTCCCCTCTATATCCGAGGCAATGGCATGCAGCTTGAATGTGCCGTTTC
>WVZO01000160.1:1077-1275 GCA_011772425.1 Candidatus Aminicenantota bacterium | reverse complement strand
CCCCGGTAAATCTTAACACTTTCTACACCGATATCATCCAGGACCCACCCGGTGACAGGAATACTACTCATCACGATTGAATTATCCCCCGGAGTGGCAAATTCTCCAAATGGTTCTGAAGTAGCCCCTGGTCTGTAAACATTTAGGATAACTTTTACTGTTTGTGGAGAGTTAAAAGCATTGGGGTCTTTAACAGTA
>WVZO01000160.1:264-999 GCA_011772425.1 Candidatus Aminicenantota bacterium | reverse complement strand
TGATAAATCCTAAATTTGTACCTGATATGGGACTAAGACTGAGCCAATTTTGATCGTCTGTAATTAACCAGTTTAAAGTCCCACCTCCACTGTTCCTTATCATAAATGATTGTGGATTTGGAGAAGTTCCATTTGCTATTGCTCCGAAAACAAACTGAGTTTTATTTAAGCCAATAGCTGGAGGTATATTGGCCAAGGTTACAGATATTTCGTGGTAATTAGTTTGGTTAAAAATATCATATGCGATTACTTTAATTTTATGATTCCCATCTGAATACGAGTTTGAATCCCAACGAAACTCGTATTGGTGACAAGTTTGATTTCCAGGTTCTTCTGATAATTTTTGTCCATCGATATAAAATTCAACTTTTGATATGCCTATATCATCTTTTGCATCTGTTTGGATGCTCAATTTGCCATGGACTGTCTCCCCATCAGAGGGGTTTGTTATCAATACTGTTGGGAGCTTATCATTCTCATCGGTTGTCAATATCACAATGCCATAAACCTCCAACCTTGGGATCATCATGTTTACATAGCCGCTGTCATTAGTGGTCGATAATATCTGAGGAACATAAAAATCGGGAGAAATATAGACTGCTTTCCACTCTTTTGTGTTGTCTGCAAAAATCTTTAGTGTAATGTTTTCTTTTACAGCTATCTCATCCGTATATTCATTATAGTCATAATTAACTAAATGCAATATGTATTTTCCATATTGATCTTGATAAATAA
>WVZO01000160.1:0-220 GCA_011772425.1 Candidatus Aminicenantota bacterium | reverse complement strand
TCAGCATGTGGAATTCCCCAATCCCATAAATATGCTTCTCCAAGACTAAGAGAGTCATATACAAACTTTCCTGCACCAAAAGATTTTACTCCATTATTTTGCTGTAGCGAAATTAGTGTTTGCCTGTTAGCAAATGTTCCGTCTGGATTATTTGTACCAATATTGCCCATTGCAAAAATGATACCCCCACCTTGGACATAATCTAGGAGTGTTTGTACTT
>WVZO01000374.1:991-1548 GCA_011772425.1 Candidatus Aminicenantota bacterium | reverse complement strand
GCCGGCTTCCCGCTAACATTTTACCGGGTTTTATTATCGCACTGGCGTTCACGGCAATTCTGACCTTACTTTCATATTTGTTATTCAAGCATTCCTTATTTAGTCTCTCCTCGACTGATTTAAAAAAATTCGACAACAAGGACATCGATATAAGCAAGGGAAAGGCGTGGATATTTAAGACCCGTGATAAAATGCTGTCAGGCCTTTTTTTCTCCCTATTTTCCGGCTTCTATGATAAAATCGCAAATAAGGGATTTTCAAGTAAATTCCTGGTGCAAGGCTTTGGAACGATTACCCGTAAAAAACCGTTGGACTTTTTATACTTTCCATCGGACCGGTTTTTCCCCGGCGATATCCGGTTAAAGGATTTCATCTCACTTTGTGCCGTGTTGATGGGATTATCATTGGAGCAGACAGCGGCGTTATTTGAAATTCCCGTTATAAAGACCATTAAGGATAAACGGTATTCTCAATTGAAAATTCATGAATTCGGAGAAGTTCCGCTGGCAATGACCCGGGTAAAGAAAAGCGATGTTTACCTGCTTTTCGATATTGCG
>WVZO01000374.1:529-958 GCA_011772425.1 Candidatus Aminicenantota bacterium | reverse complement strand
ACGATACTTCCAGGGATGTGGATGATCCCGAGGATATCGGCAATTATTATTGGGAAAACTATCATTGGCTGCCGCAGGTTGAAGGATTAAGGCTGAAATACAGGAAGGATAAAGAGGAATGACTTTAAAACAGTAAATGACTGTATTAAAAGTCTACTTACAGACAGGTAACCAGGAAATCCAGGTAAAAAATTAAAAATAAATAAAGGAGGAAAATGTGAGGTATACAGGACGAAAAGCAAGTATAAGCATCATCATGGGAGTATTTATTGTATTACTCCTTGGAGTTAATTCTTTTTCATGTTGGTTTGCTAATGGAATTGATAAAGGCTCCGATGGCGAGACTACTATCCAAAACGATGTGGTCAATGGGGCGGGATATTTTCTCGATTCCTATGCCAATACACTGTTGTTTATGAAAAAAACCGA
>WVZO01000374.1:0-502 GCA_011772425.1 Candidatus Aminicenantota bacterium | reverse complement strand
CCGCCAATGAAACCTATGCACGGTTGAAACAGGCGGCTGACAACACCCCTTATAATGCTGAATTTATCGATGACCTTAAAAATTACGATTACAAAAATCTCCAGGAAACCGCAGGATTGGATGAGGGTATATTTGCAGAGGTTAAAATGTACCTGGCAAACGGCGATATCCGCGGTGTATATGCAAAGATACTGGCTGATACGGAGAAAATACTCAGCCTGTTTACCCCGGTAAAAGCAGCCGTCGATGCCGGGAAATTTCCCACGCTTGCTGACGTGTGGAACCTGAACCAGGCGTTTTCCAGGACGCTGATGTTCGGTCAGTACGCGGCGCGTGTCTTTCACGAAATCAAAGAATGACAATCGATGTGAATAAACGGGGCAGGCTTGAAACCTGCCCCGTCTTTTCTTATTCTTTTTTACGGGCGACAGTAGACAGCAGGTAAAAATATATGGTATTATATGCATTATTTAACATTTATTAATATATGAAATGAACAAAA
>WVZO01000375.1:314-1295 GCA_011772425.1 Candidatus Aminicenantota bacterium | reverse complement strand
CCAGTTTCAATACTGCTTCAAAAATATCCAATTCATTTTCTTCGTCATCAACAATCAAAACCGGATGTTCCGGAACTAAAACCATTTTTCCCTCCTTATTTTATTGCCTCCGGCGGCCAGGGGCTCTTTTTGTAAAAACCGCCCCTGGACCCCGCAAAAACTTTTCATACACGGTCAGTCATTGTACTCCATTCATTCATTGTGCCACATTCAGTCCAAAAAATCCCCTCTTAAGAGGGGTGGCCGCGAAGCGGTCGGGGTGTGTCATCTTCTCTTCCTTGCTTCACGACTTCCTACTTCCTACTACCTACTTCTTACAATTGCCGGTAACGTAACCATCACAATTGTTCCTTTGCCGGGCATGGATTTAAAATCCAGGCTCCCACCGTGGTCCTTGACAATCGCTGAGGTAATAGCTAAACCCAAACCCGTACCGCCGCTCTCCCGTTTTGTTGTATAAAAAGGGTCCATGATGTGTTTCAGATTTTCGGGAGAAATCCCAATGCCTTCATCTTCAACTTTTACCACGATATTTTTTCTCTTTTTATCGAAGGAAGTGGATAAACTGATTTTATCGTTTTTATCCGTCAATGCTTGCGCCGCATTCTGGAGCAAATTGATAAACACCTGTTCCAATTTCTGGAAATTTCCATTAATCCGGGGCAGGTCCAGGCCGTATTGGGTTGAGAAATGATTGGTGGACCTGGAAACCAGGTTTTGAACAAGAGAAACCGCACTTTTTACGATTTTATTAATATCAAGATTTTTCTTCAGGTGCAGCGGTTCGGATTTGGCAAAATCCCTCAGGTCACGAGTAATCATCTTGATCCGCTTAGATGCACCGGCTATCCCCTCGAACAACTTCGGGACCTTTTTACTGATCTCATCATAGCTAATCCCTTTAACAGTAAAACCCTTATTCTCTCGATAAAATTTCTCTAAAACAGGATTCAAGACCTCCCATATCTCCGATAAAGCGGC
>WVZO01000375.1:0-309 GCA_011772425.1 Candidatus Aminicenantota bacterium | reverse complement strand
TATTGGGGTTGTTGATCTCATGGGCTACACCTGAGGCCAGTATTCCAATTGATGCCATTTTTTGAGATTGCCGCAGTTGCTCCTCCACTTCTTTCCTATCGGAAATATCCCTGATTATACCGGTAACAAACGTTTTTTCCCTGGTCTGCCACAGCGTCATGGAAATTTCCAGGGGAAATTCTCTGCCGTTTTTTCTCAAGCCGGTTAATTCCACCGCATGACCGGAAAATTTTAATTTACCGGTATCAAAAACTCTTTTTATGGCTTTTTGATGGATTTCACGAAGATTTTCCGGGACAATAGGGGACA
>WVZO01000622.1:1059-2129 GCA_011772425.1 Candidatus Aminicenantota bacterium | reverse complement strand
AATAAAATCAACATTGATGGCTTTGGTAATTTTTTGCGAGACGCCGAAAGAGAAGGTGGGTTTTTCCCAGGAGTAAAGTCTGAAGAATCCGAGTTTTTTTTGATGGCAGAGGTGAAAGAGGTATTCATCGACGGCCATATTAATGGCGGCGGTCAGAGGCTTTTTCTCGTTTAATAGTAACCACTTAGACAATATTCACCTTCTTTTTCTAGATAAAAGTTTTTGCGGGGTCCAGGGGCGGTTTTTTCAAAAAGAGTCCCTGGCCGCCGGAGGCATAATATAAACTCTTTCAAACCTATTGTCAAGGGTTTTGAGGATTTTTTTTTGCTGATTTAAACAAGAAATTTAAGAATCAAAGATAACACCAGGAATAAGAATAAACAACCATTCAATCCTATTATAAAATCTCTGTCAACGTTATCCATTCCTCTATCTCGTCTTTTGCGATTTTTTTCATCTCCACCAGTTTCCCGAAAATGACTTCTCTAATGACAGGAACTTTCATCAAATGAATCAATTCCATATACTGCTGAAAATAGTGTTCATCCAGGCCGAAGAGTAATCGAAATGCCGTTTTTTTTACCTGGATATCGGTAAGCAGCATGTCGCCGCTGCCATTGATTAGCCAATGGGCATTTAACCGGTATTTGTCATAAAAATGGCGCAGATAGGCAGTGCCGGGGAATGTTTTACCAACTTCAATATTGGTAATAGTGGATTGATTGAGGTGCAATTCATCTGCCAGTTGTTTTTGGCTTTTTTTTATCTTGTGCCTAAACCGTTTGAAACGGCGGCCGATTTCTTTTTTTAAATCTGATTCATGATTGATTTTCGAACTTTTTTTCCTCCCGGCTTTTTTCATGTTTGCTTTAGACGGGTGAAACGTCCAGCCCGGGCTTGATAAATCAAGCCCCTACTTCTTCTCGATTGCTGCATGATGTGATGATCAATGGTGTTAAATCAAGAAGGAACCCTGATGCCAGGGCGTTCAATTGTTTGAGGTTCATCTTTAAATGCGATCCGACATAAAGCGTTAAGGTCAACTGCACAGGATGCAGAAGGCAGGAGGC
>WVZO01000622.1:220-1040 GCA_011772425.1 Candidatus Aminicenantota bacterium | reverse complement strand
CTATGTACTATGTACTATGTACCTTCCGCCGTTTGCGGGTCTTCGGTCACTTCGCCCTGTTGTTGAGGTTCTTCCGGCACGGGCGGTTCTTCCGGCGTTTCTTCACTTGTTCGCTTATACCCCGGTGAAAGCACTGGGATACCAAGTTTTTCCAGGTGCTGGGGGATGTCTTGAAGGATATAGGGACAAATGGTTTCCAGATCTTCCACAACCCTTTGTAATTTCATAAAACAGACATTCCTGCGCTCTGTGGCCTCTTCTGCTTCAGCTTGTTCTATCTTATGTTTGCGCTTCGCCTCTTCCGAATCCACCACTTTTTGCCTGCCGGCTTGCAGGATTTCTGCTGTGAGACCGTATCGTCCACCGTCGGCTACCACTTCATCATCGGCCAATACCCTGTCATACATCGCTTTCATATGTTCGAACCAGTCCGACATTTTGTTTGATTCCGGTTGACCGATCAAAAACAGTTTCCTTTGTTTGTCGATATCGTCTCTCACGACCAATTTCAGTATATCCGTATGCTCCTGCCAGACGGACTTCGCCTCTTCCCACGCCATATCGAATACTTCTTTGGCGCCAAGCTGTTCTCCATATTCTTTTAACCGGTCGCTTTGTGCTTTTTCCGCTTCGTAATAGATATTGACGCATTCAGTGATCCGGGGTTCATCGAACCCGTACTTCAATATCCTT
This sequence comes from Candidatus Aminicenantota bacterium, assembly GCA_011772425.1. GTDB lineage: Bacteria > Acidobacteriota > Aminicenantia > UBA2199 > UBA2199 > JAKAGC01. Next base: position 347 of record WVZO01000622.1, on the reverse strand, counting down.
TCCCTGATAAGGGCATCATCCCTGACACCGAAAATCAACTGCCGGGCATACATTAAAAAACCTGCAATTGTTGTTTTTAAACGAAACATTTTTAAACTCCTTTTTTTTTAATTTTTGTAATTGCTTA
>WVZO01000622.1:0-183 GCA_011772425.1 Candidatus Aminicenantota bacterium | reverse complement strand
CACAGACCTCTCCTCCAATTTCGCGGATGTCTTCCCCGGTTCCACAGACCTCTCCTCCAATTTCGCGGATGTCTTCCCCGGTTCCACAGACCTCTCCTCCAACTTCACAGACGTCTTCCCAGATTCCACAGACCTCTCTTCCAATTTCGCGGATGTCTTCCCCGGTTCCACAGACCTCTCCTC
>WVZO01000462.1:995-1172 GCA_011772425.1 Candidatus Aminicenantota bacterium | reverse complement strand
CAACTGCGCCAGGAAAATCTAAGCTTAAAGGGAAAACTCAACTATTATAAAGGACACCTGGCCGAGTATTTTATAATTTCTTTTCTAAAGCATCGGGCCTATAAAAATAATCCCCCCCTATCGGAAATAGTATACAATTATAAAAAAGGGGTTGAATTTGAGCGTTATCGCAGTGTT
>WVZO01000462.1:690-925 GCA_011772425.1 Candidatus Aminicenantota bacterium | reverse complement strand
GCGTTATCGCAGTGTTAGTACGTTTACCATGAGCCCCGCCGATGCACCGACAAGTGAAATAGATATCTACGCCAGAACGGTGAGGGGTACGGGGACGGACCTGGTCTTCGAGGTAAAGAATCGTCCGGGAAAAAAAGCTTCTATCAAAGAAGTAACGCATTTTGCCAACAAACTGGAAACCATGCGCGGTGAAGGAAAGAATATCAAAGGGATTTTTTATAGTGCAGCGGGTTTT
>WVZO01000462.1:370-557 GCA_011772425.1 Candidatus Aminicenantota bacterium | reverse complement strand
AAATATGAAGCTTAAACATCCATTTCCAGTTGTTTTTGTCACTGTAGTAATTCTTGTATTGGGTGTTTTTTTTAGCGGATGCAATCAATTGGATTTTGTCAGCATTGGCACAGGTGCGGTAACCGGGATATATTATCCCACTGGTGGGGCCATCTGTCGAATGATCAACAAAAAAATGGATACCTAC
>WVZO01000462.1:0-248 GCA_011772425.1 Candidatus Aminicenantota bacterium | reverse complement strand
CGGCAGTACCAGGCTTATTACGGTTTATCCGAGTGGGAGGAAAAGGGACCCCAGAAGAATTTACGGGCGGTTTTTTCTATTCATCCTGAATCGGTGACGTTGATTGCTTCTGTGGATTGCGGGGTGACTGAAATTACTGAACTAAAGGGAAAACGGGTTAATATCGGCAACCCGGGTTCGGGTCCCTTGCAGAATGCCAGGGATGCGCTGGAAGCGTTTGGCCTGGATGAAAAAAAGGATATCATTGC
>WVZO01000289.1 GCA_011772425.1 Candidatus Aminicenantota bacterium | reverse complement strand
GATCGAATGAGCCTCAGGGAGGTGGCCGAAGGGCACCGTACGGGCGAATGAGACATGAACTGAATGATAAGTTTTTCCAAAACTGAATAGTTACCAGTGAGAAAAACATGAAAAAAATCACCGCAGAGATCGCAGGGAAACCAAAATCTTCCCCCCTGTGCTCCCTTCGACCTCTGCGGTGCATCATTTCCAGGTCCTGGCCCGTATTAACTAATCTTCATCGTCGCCGTTTTCCGTGTTTGTCTGGTCTCCACCTTTGATTAAACTCAATTCCTCTTTACTGAGAACCTGGAAACTCTTTTTTTCCTTTTCCGAGAATTCTTTTGTTAATCCTCTCATTTTTCTCCTCCCTTTTTTTTAATTTCGATCATTCAACTTTTTCTATGTCGAATGATCTGGCTAGATCTGGCTATATTATGGTATAAAAATGATCGGGAGGTTATAAGAGAGCATCCGAAATGTGTATAAAAATCCGACCAAAATAAAGGGAAAGACGATAACAAATCATCCAAACGATAAATATCCATCCAAAATGCGTTTGATTGGAAAAAATCGGCATAATGGCATCGATTATGCTGCCATGAAAATAGGTAAGTAAGGTGAGTGAGGTGAGTAAGGTGAGTAGGGGTTTGATTCATCAAACCCAACGGGTGAATTGCCTGGGGGAAGGGCTTGATAAATCAAGCCCCTACTGCCTACTGCCAACTGTCTCCCCCCTGCGTCCTGCGTCCTGCTTCCTGCACAGTAATTCCTCAGCTTTACGCAATTGTTTTTCAACTGTTTTTCCCCGGTACATTTGAATCTTTTGTTGGGACATCTCTGTCTTTTCCTGGTACAAAAGGATTTATTGTTGGAACATTTCTATTTTTCCCTGTTACATTTGGATTTTTTGTTGGAACATCTCTATTTTTTATAGGGACAAAAGGATTTATTGCCGGAACATTTCTATTTTTTCCTGGTGCATTTGGATTTTTTGGAGATTTTTTTGCCACGGATAATCTGGCGTAGAGCGTAGAGTATGCTCGAAGGTCAAATGTTGACAGGTTGTCCGAGAATAGCAAAAACCATCGAAATTCGGAATAATGGCGAATACAAGATTCGCCCCTACAAAGGCTTCCAGGGTGTATGTAGGGGTGAACCTCGTGTTCACCCGACATTCTCGGACAGCCTGTTGAGACGCGACCCCCTATATGCATCATCCTGGTATTCATT
>WVZO01000245.1:972-1303 GCA_011772425.1 Candidatus Aminicenantota bacterium | reverse complement strand
AAAGCGGGCGGTGCCTATTTACCTATTGACGCGGATTATCCGCAAGAAAGGATTGATTATATGTTAAAAGACAGCAATGCTGCGGTACTATTGACAAATTTGCCCGAAGGAAATCATTTTCATCATTCATCGAACCAATTCATCAATCATCATTCAGGCAATCTTGCTTACATCATCTACACCTCCGGTTCTACCGGCAGTCCCAAAGGGGTGATGGTGGAACATGGCAGTGTGGTTCGGTTGGTCAAAAATACAAATTATGTTCAGTTCAGGGAAGGTGACCGGATTCTGCAAACAGCGCCGTTGGCGTTTGATGCCTCCACCTTTGAAA
>WVZO01000245.1:0-895 GCA_011772425.1 Candidatus Aminicenantota bacterium | reverse complement strand
ATATGATATCGCTGCCATGTGGATGACATCTCCACTTTTCAACCAGATGGTGCAGAACGATGTGGAGGTTTTTGCCGGGTTAAGCAATTTGCTGGTGGGTGGGGATGTGCTCTCTCCTTCCCACATCCATCGAGTAAAGAAACGATTTCCTCGTCTGAAAATAATCAACGGATACGGCCCCACGGAAAACACCACCTTTTCCACCACGTTTTCCATCGAGGAGGAGTATCGGGAAAATATACCGATTGGAAAACCTATTGCAAATTCTGTCGCTTACATTGTAGATAAAAACGGGCAATTGCAGCCCATTGGGGTGCCTGGCGAACTTTATGTCGGCGGTGGCGGTGTCGCCCGCGGGTATCTAAATAACCCGGAGTTAACAGCGGAGAAATTTGAAAGAATTGTCATTCGTCATTCGTCATTCGTCATTCGTTCATTACAAAGCTCTTTAAAAACCAATGACCAATGTCCTATGACCAATGACAGATTATATCGCACCGGGGATTTGGCTCGATGGCTGCCGGATGGAAATATCGAATTTTTAGGACGAATGGATTTCCAGGTAAAAATTAGGGGCTTTCGTGTTGAACCGGGAGAGATAGAAGCCCTGCTGCTGGAAAATGATGAAATAAAAGAGGCGGTGGTCATCGATGGAGAGAAAAAGTCCGGTGGAAAATATCTTTGTACATATTTTACCGCCCAAAAAAAACTGGAAGTCTCCGAAGTGAGGGAGTACCTGGGGCGGCAATTACCAGGCTATATGATACCTTCATATTTTACGCAATTGGAAAAAATGCCGTTAACCCCGAATGGGAAAATAGATAGGAAGCGTTTACGTTCGATTTCACCCGGAATAAAGACAGGAAAACACTATGTGGCTCCCAAAAGTGATAAA
>WVZO01000269.1:904-3491 GCA_011772425.1 Candidatus Aminicenantota bacterium | reverse complement strand
ATCTCCTACACCCTCTGAAACGGATTTAAACCGGTTGATAAAAGCCGTACGCCGGCACCTGGGAATAGAACCGAAAAAAACCACAAAAGGTACGGAACGTACTATAGTAAAAGAACAACCCGAACCTGTTAAAGAAAAGATACAAGAACCGGGAGAAATGCCTGAAGATGTAGAAGCCGTAAAATCAATAGCCCGGAGAGTATATAAAAATGAAAAGGGATTCTGGAGAGCGGATTATGGTGACGGCATTGTAATGATCTACATTCCCCCCGGTGAGTTTACCATGGGTTCAAATGATTATGACCGGGAGAAGCCTCCTCATCAGGTTTACCTGGATGGTTACTGGATGGGAAAAACCGTGGTGACCGTAATGCAGTACATGCAATTTGCCAAAAACACAAACTCTCATTATCCCGAGTGGCTGGAAAAAGGAAATAAGTATAATATAAAAACCGGCAGTGATGATCATTATAAGAAATTTGGCCCCGCATTAACAGGCGATAATTACCCGATAGTCGGGGTATCCTGGAATGATGTTATCGCTTACTGTAAATGGTTGACTGAAAAAACCAGCTTAAAATTCAGACTTCCAACGGAAGCGCAGTGGGAAAAAGCGGCTCGCGGGCCCGACGGCCGTGAGTATCCCTGGGGCAAGCACCCTCCATATCATGAAAAAAAGTATTATGCTAATTATGATAAAGAAGATAAATTTAAATATACATCTCCTGTAGGTTCGTTTCCTGGGGGGGCATCTCCCTACGGTCTCCTGGATATGGCCGGAAATGTCTGGGAATGGTGTAACGATTGGTATGACAGCGATTATTATAAAAATTCACCCGACAAAAATCCGCAAGGGCCGGAAAGCGGCACCTATCGCGTGGTACGGGGCGGCAGTTGGTACAGATATGCGGCCGAGATCCGCTGCGCCTATCGCTTCTACTACGCCCCCTCCTTACGCTACTTCAATTTTGGCTTCCGCCTTTGCCAGGATAATCATTAATTCTTTTCCCGGAGGATTTCCTGGTTTGATTTCATTTCTTCTTTTTTTTCAAAATCCTTTCAATAGCCTTTTAAATTTGTTATAATTAGGTCATGGAGTAAAACATGGCAAAAGCCTTTAACATCACCGGTACGTGTATTCCAGACATTCATTATATGGCGAATATGTCAAAAAAGCTGGACCAAATCATAAAAATGGTAGCCAAGGGCAATTATTTTACCATCAACAAACCGCGTCAGTATGGGAAAACCACGGTGATGTACTTGCTGGAACAGCGATTGATAAAAGATAAGGATTTCCTGGTGCTGGGTATCAGTTTTGAAGAAATCGATGCTCCTACTTATGAAAAACAAAAATGGTTTATTTCAACTTTCCTGGATATTGTCAGCGAACAACTGGAATTCCTGCATGAAGAAGAACTGCTGGCTTTGATCGATCCCCATAAAACCATAACAAATTTTAAACAGTTAGACAGATTGTTAACACAAGTGATTGCCCGGTCAGGGAGAAAGGTAGTAATGATGATCGATGAGGTGGATAAGGCCAGTAACAATCAATTATTCCTGGATTTTTTAGGGATGCTGCGGTCAAAATATCTAAAGAGAAACCAGGGTAAAGGTTACACGTTTCACTCCGTGATCCTGGCCGGTGTGCATGATGTCAAGACATTAAAAACTAAAATTCGACCGGACGAAAAAAGAATGTATAACAGTCCTTGGAATATCGCAGTAGATTTTGACGTCGACCTCAGCCTGTCTCCTGATGAAATCGTCTCCATGCTGGAAGACTACACCGCGGAACAGGGTGCAAAAATAGATATTCCTTTCTTTGCCCGGTACCTTTTTTATTTTACTTCCGGGTATCCTTTCCTGGTAAGCTATCTTTGTAAAATCATCGATGAAGAAATACTCCCTCTAAAGAAGAAAAACGAATGGAAACCCGAAGACCTGGTCCAGGCGGTTCAGGTTTCCCTTATGAAAGATAATACCAATTTCGAAACCCTCATCAAGAACCTTGAGAACAACCCGGAATTATATGATTTTGTATTTGAAATCATCATGAATGAGAGGGAATTTTCATATAATCGGCATAATCCGCTTATCCTTTTGGGCACGATTCATGGAATAGTGAAAAAAGATCAGGGAAAGGTCAGGGTGCATAATCGTTTATATGAACAGCTCATTTATANNTGAAAAAATTCTACGGAAATTCCAGGAATTCATGAAAGAACAGTACAGTGCAAAGGATAAGGCTTTCCTGGAGCGAAACGGAAGACTTTTGTTCCTGGCTTTTCTAAGACCTATTATCAACGGTAAAGGATTTGATTTTAAAGAAGTTCAAATTTCAGAGGAAAAACGCCTGGATGTTGTGATTACGATTCAAGATAAAAAATATATTATCGAACTCAAAATCTGGCGAGGTGAATCCTATCATCAAACAGGAATCGGACAGTTGTGTGATTACCTGGACCGGCAAAATCAAACAACAGGGTACTTGTTGATTTATGACCTGCGTAAGGAAAGTGGCCGAGTCGGTGAATGTGAGAGGATTGAAACCAGGGGCAAAGAGATTTTTACCGCCTGGGTT
>WVZO01000269.1:0-873 GCA_011772425.1 Candidatus Aminicenantota bacterium | reverse complement strand
CCTTCGTGGTGAAAACCAGCTTAACTGTTTAGATTTAAAAAAGTTTGGTAAATATGATATAATTATGATGTTAAAGTCGGGGTCATGGCTGCGTCGATTTCTGCCTGCCCTGATGAAATGGTATAACAGTGTAACATTCTCTCAACAAAAAGGAGATTGTACAGTTCAAGGAGGCGGTGATTGGTGACAATGATGGAGAAAGAAGCGGAGAATTCAGGTCATCAGGTGTTTATATCCTATGCCAGAGAGAAAGATGATTCTACTGATTCCAAAATCAACCGTCAGGTTGTGGACATGATTTGCTCTGCATTTGAATCCGAAGGTATCACTTATTGGATTGATCACCAATATATTGACGCTGGTGATAAGTTCTCTAAGGAAATAAAAAAGGCAATGACGAAATCCAAAGTAATGGTTTTGATCGTCTCTTCGAAGGCGGATAGATCCGATTGGGTTGATAGGGAAGTGCATTATGCACTGAATATAAATCTGAATATCATACCATTCTGTATAAGAGAACCTTGCCCTGAGGAAGATTTAGAATTCTTGCTGAGTAACCGTGATTGGATATACTCATCGACTACACCCTCTGAAACGGATTTAAACCGGTTGATAAAAGCCGTACGCCGGCACCTGAGAAAAGAACCGGAAAAACATGCCGATATCATTGAAAAGCTGACTGAACCCGTTAAAGAAGAAATAGAGGAACCGGGAGAAATGCCTGAAGATGTAGAAGCCGTAAAACTAAAAGCCCGGAGAGTATATAAAAATAAAAAAGGTTTCTGGGAAGCGGATTATGGCGATGGTATCGTTATGGTCTATATCCCTCCGGGCGAGTTTACCATGGGTTCAAATGATTATGACCATGAGAAG
>WVZO01000274.1 GCA_011772425.1 Candidatus Aminicenantota bacterium | reverse complement strand
AAACAATTTCCGGATATGTTCCACATCCAACTCTACATCACTATGGGTTAAATGGTGATTGAACAGAAATTGTTTATGGGCTTCCTTAAATAAAAGCGGATACTTTTCTCTCAAATGAGGGTTAATCCGGCTGTGGATATAGAGGTTGATTTGGTCAAGATTCTTTATGATGTCTTCACCAATTGAGCGTTCAGGGTAAGATTTCAATTTATTTATATCCCGATGAATATTGAGGATATTCATCATCTGGATGGGTTTTCCTTCAGAAAACACTGTATCCAACAGGTCTGCAATGTAATATTTTTTAGTTCTTTTTATAAATCCGTATATACCGGGATGATTATCCAGGTAACCACGAGTCACTTTTATGACTTGAAGATTTTTGCCTGTTAGCAGTGGCATGACAAACATGACGATATCCTTCCGGTCCCTATACTCCAGGTATTTTCCAGTGAGAGTGTTGTAAAAAAGAATATCATTCTTCTTTATGGATATATGAACATACCGTTCAACAAAATACCACCAGGAAGTAGTTTTAACGGATGAATTCGATTTCTTATTACTCACTGATGACTTCCTTCATGATACGTTCGTAAAGATATGGGTGAGCTTCCAGTTGGGAAAGGTGTTCGGCAAAATAATGGGCAATCCGTTCAGCATCCATAAATCCACGGCAGACTGGTTTACCGTCTTTAAATTCCATGTGGAACAAGCATTCCTGACATGCATTTATATTGTAGCAACGTTTACACATCGGGCGAAGAACATCAAAATGACCATTATAAAATCGAGCAATGGCTTCGGCATCCAGTTCCACATGTTTGTCGTCCACATATCCCAGTGAAAATTGGTGACCGATTCGTTCGCAGGGAAAGATTTTTCCGTTAACTGTAACGAAAAGCTTCCGGGAAAAAGGTGCACATGTTCCCGTTGGGATTCTACTTCCTTTTTTGTGGGGAAAAACAAGTGACGGATAATCACGAAAGGTACAACCTCCATACTGATGTAGAAATATAATCATGTCTTTTACAGTGGGCAGATTAAGGAACATCTCATGTTCCAGGGTTTCGTAATTTTTCGATTGAGAGAGATCACGGGTGATACTTGAATAGGTCGAAAGGAATTCTTCTCTCTTTTCGGGATTAATGCCGGTTGTACTGAGTTCGTTTACGGCCGGAATTTTGTCAAAAGTTTCTTTAAAATAGGAGAACAATCCTTCAACGGTATTTTTGTTATGAAACACTGCATTGAAGTTTACCTTTTCTTTGAAATATTCCGGGTGTTTTTTTCTTAGATAATTTATACTTTTAAAAACGTGATCATACGAGGGCTTTCCGTTTTTAAAAACCCTGTATTCGTTATTTTCACGGTCTCCATCAAGGCTTATGAGAAGGTTGAAGTCATTTTCCACCAGGAAATCCATGTGGTTTTCAAGCAGAAGGGCATTGGTGGTAATGGAAAAGGAAAACCTGTTATGCAGCATGTTCATATGTTTTACATAATCTACAATATCCCGGATAAACGACATATTCTTCATCGGCTCGCCACCGTAAAATCCGATGTAGATATTTTTATCATGAGACATGTTTTTTGAGGAATTCCAGTAATAGGAAAGGTAGTTCAAGAGTCGTATGGCTGTATCGACATCCAGGTCTTTATTTTCCCGATTATCGTAATCGTTATAAAAACTCCC
>WVZO01000587.1:638-4420 GCA_011772425.1 Candidatus Aminicenantota bacterium | reverse complement strand
CCCTTGGTACTTCAATGCCGCCAACCACAGGTCTATCCAGGTATTGAAAAATTCCATGTTCCATACCCAGCTTGCTTATACTTAAATTAAATTCACCGTGAGCGCCCCCAAGGTCTTCAATAAAATCACCAAGGAGACGCAGCATCCCGTCATATTCAGTTATATCTCTTATACCGGGGTGATTATCAATTGACTTTTTGAGTTTCTCCAACCAGAAGGCAAGGGCATCTTTTTCATCCTTATTTAAAAAGCGGATGGGGTCCAGCAAAAATCTGCCGCTGTACCACTGGACGCCGCGAATCGAGTTGAAATAATCGGTGGCGGTACATACTAGGGTTAGGGGTGTGGTCATGCCGACGGGTGTGCCGTCGAATAAAATAATATACAAATGGTTCCAGGAGGAATCGTCGGCCAAGACTTTTTCAGGCATTATCCTGGACAATGTNNTGTCCGATTCCTGGTATTTGCTGATCTTTTTTTGGAAGCCTTACTTCTTTTACTGCCAGGCCTATGAATTGGCGTATGTTCCTGAGGGCCAGCATGGCCAGCATGCCGCGCCATTCACCCATTACCCGGTGATGGATGGGGTGGGCTGGATCGAACAGGGCCAACTCGAACAGGATGGGCCTGCCCCACATATCCGGGATAGAATTCACCTCGAATTCCACTTCTTCAGTGCTGACACTGTCGCTCAAGACATCCAGTTCAGTAGAAGGCCGGTGAAGCCAGATGCCTTTTTTGGTAAAACCTTCCATTTTATTTCCCTTTCCCACTTTCAATTTTGGGAGCAGGGGGTGTGTTAATTTTTCAGTTATCTCTGCCATCGGATACCTCCTTTTAATTTACTTTGGTGACATCGGATTCCTCGAAAAGCGTTTTGAAGAAATCACCGACTGCGGCTTCTTTCGGACCCTCTATCTTCCGATCGGACATTCTTTCCCAGAGGTCGTTAAGCCCGTTTACATAGTCTTTTCCCATGGGCAAAATAAGATTCTCAAAGCAATCGCCATCAAAATCCTTTGGTGCCAACAGGATCATGGATTTACCTTCGAGTTTAGCAAAAGCTTTGACCTGGGCAAAACTTATAGTCAACAGCTCGTTGGCTTTATGAAGATTGGCCATCCATTTTAAAAAGCTTTCACAATAGTCTTTCATGTTATTTAACTGCACCTGTATTTGAGCATTGTTCAATGAGATGCCTTTTCGCTCGAAAAACTGGATATACCAGGGAGACCGGTAGGTTCTTTCTTTTGTCATGATATCTAGCAGCATGGGATAATAGACATGTAAATAAGCGAAAGCAAATCGGGTCATGGTGCCCAAATGATTTCTTATGGTGCTGCCGTTATTGTCGTCGGGTAGATCGGTCCACAGCACCTCAGATGCTTCTTCCCGTGCGATCAGTTGATACTTTTGAGCCTCAAAGATGGGGTCTTTCACTTTTTCATCGATGTTTTTAAAAAAATCAACCGCCGCCAGGGCTGCATAGAGCTCCATAAAATTGGGATCATTGGACTGGTCCCTGCCCCCGGAAGTGGGATGCTTCACCGGCGTCAACATATGTTCACCCATGAGGTACACACAGTCGAAACAATCCAGGTAATTCTGGTTATAGTAATATTTCAGTGCAGCCTGGGTGTTTAATACAAAGTTCTGGGGATTTAATTTAAATGACCGGTCTTCGCTGATTAGTTTTTCCGCTGCGCTGAAGGAAAAATAGGGTAACAATAAAACCCCTCCCACTTTGATATTTTTATAACCTTTAAATTCCTTTTTGATCAAGCGGGCGATGGTGGGGATACCTGCGGCGCCGGTACCGCCGAAAACAGAACCGATAAGAATTATTTTTGAGCTTCTACCCTCTTTGGCATCTTGGTCTATTTTTTGTCTGAAGGTTTTCCAGGGTTCGGTTTCTTCCAATTTAACGGTTTTAGCCAGGGCAGCAGCACCGATGGAAGGATGTCCCAGGAAACCTTCATCCAGGAGCACCTCTTTTTCAAGGGGACTGAAAAGTACATCGAAAAGAAGTGCCCCGGACTCGTCCCGTGTCTTCAAGGCCGCATAGCGAAAGAAATTCCCCAGGGTAGGTTTGGTACCCTCCTCGAAAGGTGTCCATACGTTGGGATTGGACAGGGTAATGGGGGTTTTGAGTAAACCTGTTCCTTTCATGCCTATTTTTTCACATTCACGATATTTATGGAGCGTATTTTGTGCGCGCTCCAGGCAGCCGTTGGCCTTATCAGGATCAACGAACATGACATTGAGTTCGCCATCCGGCATTAATCCCGCAGCGCAGAGATGTGTCAGCGATTCCGCACTTTTGGCACCGCTTCCTCCTATACTAACGACTTGATAGCTCATATTATTTTCCTCCCTTTAACGTCAAATATTTTACGTCTAATAAACATCCTACCTTTAACCGGTTGTATTTGATGTTTAAAATTAAGATTGTTTTCATGATGGTCACCCTGTTACTGCTGACTACGTTACCACCACCGCCGAAAGAACTTTGCCGGAACAGGTGCATATTTAAAGGATGATGGAGAGAAAAACAGTGTGGGCAGGTAAAAGGTGATAATAAAGTTCAGGAAATAAATAAGGGGGGGAAACACCAACCCTTCCTGCAGCGGCGATTTGATGGCCTGGATTATAGAAAAGATCACAACAGGTAACAACGCGAGTACAGTAAATAGCCACCATACATATCGTTTGCCTGCTTCACTAAATTTATTGACCTTCATTCCCCATTGGGCGGCGGCATACCAGATCATCGCACACAGCCACGCTCCGATAATGCCGTAAATTGCATATTTCTTGAATTCGGGTATCCACTGTTCGATTGTGCCTGAAAGGGGATTCACCATGTTATAAACCCAGATTTCCTCCGCAAAAAAAAGCAATATCATGCAGCCCAGGGCAAATCCGGTTATCGCCAGCGGAAATCCAATAATTTTAAATAATTTCATAAGCACCTCCTTTTTAATTTCTAACTATTGTAAAATTTTTTATCCTCTTTTTATGTAGCAATAGAGTTTGGCAATTTTGGGTTTGTGTTTTTGATAAATAATCTGCCAGATGTTGTTCAGGAAATTTTTTAAATTTAATGTGGTATTTCCCTGGAATTGGGTTGGATTTTGCTGCCAGTGGTAGATCAGGTTCTGGTCCATATCCCACTCGGAAACCCAGCGGGGCAGTAAATAAGACTCTGAAGGGAGACGGAACACGATTTTAAAACAATAGGTGCCGTCACCGGGGAAGTTTTGTGGGTTTACCTCTACCTTGAATTTTAACTGTAAATCTAAAAGCTTAAGGTCTTTTATAGTAAGCCCTCTAAGGGCTTCCTCGGAAACCACCAATTTCTTTTTTGGCCCCCCCTTTTCCTTTTTTGAAGTACTCTTCTGGTTATCAGGATTCTCCTGCAACTTCCAGGCTGTAATTTCTACTTTTAATTTTTGGGGATTAAAATCCGGCAGGTGATCTAGAAAATAGAGCTTGATGGTAATATCAACAAAGGGTTTCGACGAATTATTATCTACGGTGAACTGTTTCACATGCCTGTTGATACTGCTGTACCTTAAAATTTGCCTCACTTCTTTTATTTTGGATCGCTTTATTTCCGAATTTTCAAAGGAAGCCAAACGTTCCACCAGTTGAGGAGAGAATATAATAAAACTCTTTTCAGGGAAATTACTCAACCCATTGACTTTTAACATTTTATAATAATGAACGATATCGTTATATTTGCCAAGCATGAGGAGGTAAAAGGGGCGATATTCAGCAGC
>WVZO01000587.1:404-629 GCA_011772425.1 Candidatus Aminicenantota bacterium | reverse complement strand
TCTTTTGTGAGAAATTTTTGGTTTAATCGTTCAATTAACAGGTTGACATCAGCATCTATTTGAAAAAGATCGGTTATGATGATGTTTAAATTGTTTTTATTGGCATTGTCAATGACCTTTTCGATGCGGGTTTGGGCTCTAAATTCCGGGTCCATATAAAATCCCGCAAATGCAGCAGCTAAAACCTGGTCTCGTGAAATTTCAGAAATTTTAGTCCCGAATTTG
>WVZO01000587.1:0-266 GCA_011772425.1 Candidatus Aminicenantota bacterium | reverse complement strand
CTCGGATAAAATTGCAATTTCTTCGAAATCTATATCCTCAGGCATGGGACAAAATTCTCTTGGATTGCACCCTCCCCATAGAATCAAAAAACATACGAACACCACCATCAGTAAAATATGCTTATTAAATCCCATCATCAAACTCCTTTGGTCCGCGTTCCCATTGCTTCTACCTCACCTTTGAGCAAGACATTTACGAAAATACATTTCATTTCTCTCCTGGTCACTCCGGACAGATATAAAATATCATAGGTAAAAACAGAAGT
>WVZO01000660.1:2795-4189 GCA_011772425.1 Candidatus Aminicenantota bacterium | reverse complement strand
CAACCTTACCTTCTGGACTAAAATACCGAATGTTCCAATGAGGGTGGACATTGTGAAATTGTCCATCATTGCCCAGGACATCGAGATTCGCGTACGAATTCGCACCAATAATCCAATCTTTCAGGTCACCTACCATAATCCTCATGCCCAGAGTGGCAAAGGGGATATTTCTCCTTACTTTTAAGTCCTCAAAATCAAATCCCTTTCTATTGAAAAAATGTGACGGGTGTAAATTACCCAGCTTCTTGGTTTTTAAATGCGGTACTACTTCCCAAAAAGCCAAACCTCCATCAAGTTCTAAATACCATTCGTATTTCGCCTGTCCCGGGGTACGTCCGATATGGCTCGACGCTGACGCCTCATTATCACCCCACCATTTACTCATGATTCCTCTTTCCAATTTATCCCAATGCCACAAGATGGACAAAAATTATGTTCCCAACAAATCTTATTGTCTTTGCATTTTGGGCATTTATATTCAGCTTTTCGCCATAATCCATCTTTATCAATTGCATATTTGATAATCACCTCTTTTTCATTGATATCGTCTATCAAATTATTGAAATGGGTTAAGCCTGCATCTATTCCGACTTGCCATTGATAGAAATTGTCATCTCTACTTCCGAAATAAATAGTTATAAAACGACGTGTAATTTCTTTAGGTGTGTCAATGTCAGATGTTTGTAAATGCGTTTCTGCCATCGTGACAAGCTCTTTGTTAAAATAAACTACCTCATTAACATCTCTATTGCCATAATTGGCAGCCATAATAAATTTGCTCATTTTTCCTCCAATTCTTTTAATTTTTCGTGGTAATCCTCACCCGCACTAAAAATATATAATTCACAGCGAGGGTTGACATTATCCTTTTCGTGACCGGCCGGAATAGTACGTACTACATTAGCGTTATCATCACGCAGAATGCCTACAGCTACAATTAAATCCTGTATGGCATCAAGCGCATTTGAATAATCAAACTTGCGCTTTGTTTCACGGTAAAAATAAGCAAGGATTACGACTGGAATTACTAAACCTCTTGCAATTCTCTTAACGTTAAATATGTGAGGGATAGTTTTTATATTAGCTTTATACCAGATATCAAACTGCTTTGAGTGTACCAAGTTCGGTCTCTTTGACTTAAAATTCGTACTTATGTTCCCAGGGCAACCGCGGGGACAAAACAACCGTTTGGAATTTTTTATTGCTGGGGTATTGCCGTATACCGCTAATTGAATCATTCTTTTATTTCCTCAATATCCACTATCTTGTATGTTACCCGGAATTTCCGTTTGCAATTTTCACAGTGATAGCCCATCCAATGAAATTCAAGTTCATAGTGGTATTCCGTGTTTGTTATATCTGCATTATAATCAGTACCGCATAAAGGACAACAT
>WVZO01000660.1:0-2776 GCA_011772425.1 Candidatus Aminicenantota bacterium | reverse complement strand
ATATCTGATTCTTCATATTCGCCATCACCTATTGGGTGATAGACCACATATGAACGATTTACATACCCAAAAACACCGTCTATTTCCACCGGAGACCGTTCGTATACCTCATTTCCTTCATCATCCAGCCGCCCGGTCCACATACACCAGGTGTCAAAATGTAACTGGCTTTCTGTTAATTCATTACCTATGGCGTCAGTGTATACAATCTCAACCACTCCCCCCGGCTGCCGGAATTCTAAATAACCTACGTGTTTTCCCTTTAAGAAGAGCTTCAACTTCATAACAAGATACTTCGCTGCCTGTACACCGTCCGAAGTTAATTTCAACACATCGTTATCACTCGAAACGAGCCCTCTATGCATTAGGGTTCTCAGCGTCATCCTTATTTCGTCAATCCCCTTTTTGACGCCGTCTACCTCTATTACCAGGCCCAGTTTTTTTACCGGACCGACAGCCAACTTTCTGATGATTGCTTTTTGAATAGTAGTCAATTTCATTATCTCACCTTTAATTTCCTTAGAGCCTTGTAAGCAAACTCATTTTCGGCAAAAGTAAAAATATCATTGTTTACTTTCTTTGCCCCGCAATTTATACAGTAATAAGAAATATCGCTCCCGTCATAAATAGAGTTATGTTGAACTGTCGTTTTTTCATGTTTGCATTCGTTTTGAATCTTTAATATGGCAATCTTTAAATCTTCGTATATATCATGGTTTTCACAATATGAAAAATCCGGGCATTCTACTTTGATTTTATTTTTAATATTATATCCTGCCTTACACCTATCAACATGCTGCATTTCAAAATCTATCCAAGCATAGTGTTTTTGGCACAATGCACATGATCTCNNGCAGTGACTTTTATCATTAGCCCTCCTGAAATAGGTTTCTACCTCCATCCCTAAAGTCAATCGAAGCAAACTTCGTGTATTTATTAATAAAAGCCAGGGTGATTTTTCCCGTCGGTCCATTTCTCTGCTTCGCCACAAACAAATCAGCCTCGCCTTTTCGTTCGGTATCTCTATCCACCATTTCTTCCCGGTGAAGGAAAATGACAACATCAGCATCCTGTTCAATGGCGCCGCTCTCTTTTAAATCACTTAACAGGTATGTCCTACCGCTACTTTTCCCTCCCCGCTGCTCCGGGGACCGATTCAACTGAGCCAGGGCCACAACCGGGACCTGCAGTTCCTTTGCCAGTTCTTTAAGGGAGGCGGAGATAATAGCGACTTCCTGGGCCCGGGNNTAACTGATTCCCGGTTACTTTCATCAGCTGGAGATAATCCACGAAGACAATATCCAATCCCCTTTCTCTCCACAGTCGCCGGGCACGGGTTTTCATTTCCACAATTGACAGGGAGGCAGAATCATCGATGTATAGTTTTGTGTTTCCTAATTCACTGGCTGCCAGTTCCNNGCATACGCCCCGACATTAAGGCATTCATATCCACATGCGCACGTAAGTAAAGCATTCGCATCATCACCTGCCATTTTGACATTTCTATGGAGAAAAACCCCACGGATTTCCCTTCCTTTATTGCCATATTGGTGGCGATATTTAATGCCAGAGCGGTCTTTCCCATCGATGGCCTGGCAGCAATCACAATGAATTCCCCTTTTTGAAAGCCACTGGTCATATCATCCAACTCGTAAAAATCGGTCTTTAACCCTATGCTTTCACCGTGTTTCTGGATACTCTCGATTCTTTCCAGAGTCTCTGCCACAACCTCCGGGGCCGGTACAAATCCACCCGGAATTTGGATATCGGTGATTTTTATTAGGTCTTCCTGGAGCTGGTTTAGGATAAGTCCGGTATCTGCTTTGGGTTCGGATCCGCTCTTGATTACCACCATTGAAGTCAACATCAGTTTTCGAAGCGACGAACGGTCTTTAACTGTCTGAATATAATCAGTGATGTTTATGTTTTCCGGGATGCCGTTTAACAGGGAGCTGAGATACTGATACCCTCCTACAAAACTTAATTCGTTGTTTTTCTTCAGTAAACCAGCAACCGTAACGACATCGGCTGCATTGCCATTGTTTACCAAATTTTCGATTGCAGCGGCAATGATTTTGTGGGAATCGCTGTAAAAATCATCGGAGCTTATTTCTTCAAAAACTTGATCGACATATTTGTTATCAATTAGCATCGCCCCCAATATGGCTCTCTCGGCAAAAACATCATGAGGTAATGATGCGTTTATTTCGGGATTCGCTGTCATCTTTCACCTCCATTTCAGGGGTCCAATTACGGTGACTTTTTTGATTAAAATGAGCTGCCCATTTAGGCGGTTTGAAAAATACCTTTTTTGCACCGCACACAAGACATATTCCGTCTTTTACTTTCACTACTTTTTCGCGCTTTTTCTCCCGCTTTTTTTTCTGCTTTTTACGCGATCTCGTTCGTGTTTTTTCGTCGCTTTTTTTCGCGATTACATTTCCGCTTTTACCGGCGATATCTGTCCTGTTTTCAATAGCACTTTTTGTTCCGTTTTTTTCGCCGTTTTGACCAGCGGTTTTTGTGCTGCTTTCAATCGCGTTTTTTTCACTGCTTTTTTCGCCGCTTTCAATCGCGATTTCGATTCCGCTTTTTTCCGTGTTTTTCGCATTGCTTTTCACGTTATTTTTTTCATGCTTTTTCGCGTCAATTTCACTGCTTTCTTTCACCGCTTTTTCGCACTCTTCCGCACGGTATTGCACGTAAAGCCTCCAGGCGATTCCAAAGATACTAAACGGAATTAAACTACTATATACAACCGCATTTGTAAGAGTGT
>WVZO01000049.1 GCA_011772425.1 Candidatus Aminicenantota bacterium | reverse complement strand
TGTGGAAAAACATCGAATATGAAGTCAAAACAGAGAGTTTTGCTTCTAAGCATCGGGAATCATATCTTATGTGATAAATCCGCTAGTGTTTTTCCACATTCCAACAATCTCCGGCTTTTACTTTTCTTGTGGAATAAGAAGAAAAGGAGGGAAGTCCTTTTATGAATTGATGAGTGGATATTTTAATTGTGTAGATTTTCAACGATGATATTTTACCCTTCTATGATAAGAAGGGGAACTTAATTCTGTAATTCTACCATGGAATTTTAAGGTTTTAATTTTTTAAATAACAACCATAAAAACTAAAAAACTTTTTGGATGTCCATCCTGGTTTTACTATGTCTCCGACGGCCAGGCCCCACTGCGTGGGGGAGCATTTGCTTTGCAGAGAAATGACGTTGTATTTTGTTTCGAACAATATATCGTCTCCGGGGACATTTTTAATGCCGCACCGCAGGTGTCTCTTTTTATGAAAACGCGCGGAGACCCCCCTGGACCCCGCAAAAATTTTTGTTTAGAATAGAAAAAAAGCGGCTGCCTGCGGCAGCCGCCTTTTTTAATTATATGTTACCTTTTACTTTATTTCCTTTTCATACCATTTGGAACGGTCCGGTTCTTTGGGTGTTTCCGGTTTTTTGACCGGCTTCTTTTTCAATTGCTCCAGCAGGTATTTCACCGCCACCTCAATAGAGGGATCGTTTCCTTTAACGATTTCTTCCGGGAGATCATAGACCTCGAAGCCGTCGTCCGGGTAAACACCGACACCCTCCACGACAAATTCTCCTTCGGTGCTGACAATACCGGACATGGGGACAGCAAAGGAAGGTCCATCCACCAGGCCGGGACTCCAACCATAACCGACTAAACCACCCCAGGTACGAGTCCCAATCAAGGGCCCCAATCCTCTTTTTTTAAACCAATAGGGGAAGTTATCGCCGCCAGAGGAAGAGTAATGATTAATCAACATGACCATGGGTCCCTCCAGGGCATAAAACGGGTCCTGCCTCAGTGCCAGGTCTCTCCTGTACCAGTAACTGATGGGCCTCAGTGCCAGTTTTTCGATCATTTTTATCGGTGACCAGCCGCCGCCGTTGTAGCGGTCATCAATGATAAAGGCCTCTTTGGTACTGTAGGCATAAAGACCTTTAAACAGTTCCCGGTTGCCGGCTACCGCAGTATTGGGGACATGAATATAGGCAATACGGCCGTTGGAGAGTTTGTCCACCAATCTCCGCCTGGATTCGACCCAATCCAGGTAGCGAAGTCCCAGTTCGCTGCGAAGGGGTTTGATCCAGGAAGTGCGGGCCCCTTGTTCAGAAGGCGTTGAGTTAACAGTGATAGCTATCTTTTTTCCTGCCGTGTTTTCAAGGAATTGGTAGAGATTCTCTTTGCTGGTGACATCATAGCCATTTAACTTGATAATATAATCCCCTTCCTTGACATTTACACCCGGCTCGGTCAGGGGAGAACGTGTCCGTTCATTCCAGTTTTCACCTTTGTAGATTTTGGCAATCACGTACCTTCCGGCTTTTTTGTCCACTTTCAATTCCGCTCCCAATAGACCGCCTTCCACCCGTTTGACCCGTTTAAAATCTCCCCAGTTGACATAGCAGTGGCCTGCATTCAACTCACCTACCAGCTCGCCGAAGATATAATCTAAGTCTGCCCGATGGCTGAGATAGGGAAGCAGTTGGGCATATTTCTTTTTCATTTTCAGCCAGTCCACACCGTGCATATTGCGCACATAGAACCAATCGCGGTAAATCCGCCATGCCTCGTTATAAATCTGTTTCCACTCTGTCATCGGGTCGATTTTCATGACCACATCGTCCAAATTCAGTGTGCCTTTGCCAGGTTTTTGGTCCGGTTTAACATCAATGATTTCCCATTTACCAGCAGCTCGAATGAGCATTTTTTTGTAATCAGGTGTGAAGGCAGCCGGTCTGACACCTTTTATCACCAGCTTATCCTTTTTGGACTTCAAGTCATACAAACGGACCTCACGGTCTTTGCCGTATAAAATTTTTCCTCCGCCAATGTCCGTAACACCGGCATAATCAGCCGTTTCCAGGGGAAATACCTGCACCCTATCCTGGATGCCATCAAAGTCAATGGTGATGGGTTTGGTCTCTTCTTTTTCTTTTTCCTCTTTTTTCCCCTTTTCGGTTTTGGCAGCTTTTTTGCCTTTTTTATCTCCTGGTTTTGCTTTATTTTCATCCGCCTTTGGCGCTTCCTCCAGGTCATTCTCTTCTTTAAAAAGGTTGGGAGCATCTTTTATCAGCGCCAGGGCGTACATCCGTTCGGTTTTCGTGTATACAAAGTCAAATTCCATGGCAGAAAAACCATCGCGAAAACTCATATCAAAATCCCTGTCCGAAATAAAGAATATAAATTTCCCACATTTGGAGAAAGTGGGGGCGAAATCATTATACTTTTCACCGCTTAATTTATGTCTTTCCTGGTTTGCCAGTGAATAAACCCAAATGGCTGCGACCTTGCTTTTACCAGCTTTGCTGTATGTCACCCACTTGGAGTCCGCAGACCAACTGTAATCCCTGAGGTTGCCCAGGTATCCTTTATCTATCACCGTTATTTTTTTCGATTCAATATCCAGGATCTGTAATTTCCGATCGCTGTCGGCAAACAACAGTTTCTTACCGTCGGGAGACCAAGCAGGTGGATATTTCCATACGTTATGATTCTTTGTTAATTGGATGTTTTTTTTCTCTTTTTTCGGGTCCATCAGGTAAATCTCATAATCACCGGTTTGGTCCGAAATATAAGCGATCCATTTCCCATCCGGTGACCATACGGGATACATCTCGCGGATGCCCTGGGTTCGAGTAAGGTTGACCGTCACACCTTTTTTAGCAGGGACGGTGAAAAGGTCTCCCCGGGCATCAAATATGGCCCGTTTCCCATCATGGGATATTCCGGCACCAAACCTGGAGATGAAATCCTTTACGTTTTTAAAGTAGGGCAGCCGGTTGGGATTGTCAAAGTGGATGTTCACTGCTAGCTTTCGGGTTTTCCCGGTGTCCAGGTCAATCACGTGAATGTAACCGCCGTTCTCATAAGCCACCTGCCCATCGTGACCGGAAGGCCACAGCACATCGAAATCCTTATAGTCAGTGATTTGCTTAAACTCTTCGGTCTTCAAATCATAGGACCAGAAATTTAGTCTCAAACTCCTGTCCGATACAAAGTATATTTTGTCTTTATACCAGATGGGATGCTGGTCTGTCCCGGTGAAGGTGGTAATCCGTTTGGATTTATTATTCACCAGGTCATAGGTCCACACGTCCTGGGCCCGTCCTCCTTTGGTGCGCTTCCAGGTACGGAATTCGCGGCCAATAGGGGTATAAACGATGCTTTTGGCATCAGGGGAAAAGGTTCCCGACCCGGCTTCCGGGATTTGCAGAGGGGTTTCAAAACCGCCGTCCACAGACACCAGGAAGTATTTACCCATCCGTCTTCCATGGGGTGTGCGGTTGGCCCTTATCAGTATCTGCTTGCTGTCCGGCGTCCAGTCCAGGGGAATATGATCGAATCCTCCCCGGGGAGGCATTGTACCTACGTCATTATAATAGGTTAACTGTTTTGGGGTTCCTCCTGCCGTCGGTACCAGGTAAATTTGCCGCGTTCCCGAATATTCTGCCGTAAAAGCAATCCATTTGCCATCCGGGGATATTTTGGGGAACAATTCAAGTCCTTCATGAGAAGTCAGCCGTTTGGCATCACCTCCCTTTGCCGGTGCAATCCAGATATCTCCAGCATAAACAAACGCAATGAGATCTTTGTTAATATCGGGAAATCTTAATAAACGCACATCGTTCATGGAAAAGCCGA
Organism: Candidatus Aminicenantota bacterium; assembly: GCA_011772425.1. Taxonomy (GTDB): domain Bacteria; phylum Acidobacteriota; class Aminicenantia; order UBA2199; family UBA2199; genus JAKAGC01. The sequence goes on along the minus strand of WVZO01000049.1, from coordinate 6,397 downwards.
TACTTACCAAAAAGATACTCATCAATACAATAAAAAAACTTCTTTTCATACGACCTCCTTTTTTATTTATAAATATTATATACGAAAAAAAAAACCATATAGTTTCATTTATTTAAAAGAAAAATATTTTTGTTTGAAAACAAGGCCATTTTTTGTTATGATAAAGCCTCAAAAAAAAGAAAAATAAGAATTCAGAATAGAGATATGGGTGAAAGAAAAGAAACTAAATTCGAACCGGTTGGTAATGGTATTTATGTTGTTGAAACGTACTACCTCAACAGGACCGGCTTTGCCTGTTGTTATGTACTGGAAGATGGAGGAGAAGCAGCTGTGATTGAAACCAATACCAATTATGCCGTGCCCCAGGTTTTGGGGACCCTTGACCAATTGGGTATCCCAAACGAACAGGTCAAATACGTGATATTAACCCATATACATCTGGACCATGCCGGTGGAACCGGTGAATTGATGAAAAACCTGCCAGCAGCAGAACTGGTGGTTCATCCCCGGGGCAGGAAACATATGATCAACCCAGAAAAATTGATTAAAAGCGTCAAGCAGGTGTATGGGAGTGCCAAATATAAAGAAATGTATGGGGACATCATCCCTGTGCCAAAAGAAAGGGTGAAAACAGCAAATGATGGTGATACTGTCCAGGTGGGCAGCAGAGAGCTCCGCATGTTAGATACCCCCGGTCATGCCAAACACCACAACATTGTGTTCGATGATAAAACAGCTTCTGTGTTTAGTGGTGATAATTTTGGTATTGCTTACCCCCGTCTGGATTTTGGTATTGGTGCCTCGCGGTTGGTATTCCCGTCTATGGCTCCTACACAATTTGAACCGGAAAAGGCCCTGGAAACGTATGGCAAGATTGTTGATCTTCAGCCTTCGCGGGTACTGTTAACTCACTATGGAGCATTAGAGGATGTGGCCGGTGCCCATGCCCAGCTGCAGTGGTGGATCGAATTTTCGGTTGAGATTGCCGAGAAAAGGTACAACGAAGGATACCGGAAAGATGATCTGACAAAAATTCTACAGCAAGATGTATGGGCACAATTTGAAAACGTAATCACAAAAGCTCGTGGTTCCGGACCAACCAGGGAAGACAAACAGTGGCTGGCTTTGGATACAGAGCTTAATGGGATGGGGCTTTCCCATTATATCCACAAACTTCATTCTAAAGCATAATGAATCAAAAAATCTTAGATGTCAAAGATATTACCAAAAGTTTTTGGCAGCCGGATAAAACAAAACTGGTGGTATTGGACGGGTTATCCTTCCAGGTGAGCAAAGAGACCATTGTGGCCGTAACCGGCGCCTCCGGGTCCGGTAAAAGTACGTTACTCCACCTCTTGGGTGCATTGGACACCCCGGACAATGGAGATATCATTCTGGAAGGAAAAAGCATTTTATCCTTTAACCGCAGGGAGAAAGACCTGTATCGAAATCAGCGGGTGGGCTTTGTCTTTCAATTTCATTATTTGCTGCCGGAACTGAATGTACGGGAAAATGTTGCCTTTCCTTTCTTGATGAAAGATTTTAATAAAGATGCAGCCTATGAAAAAGCAAAGCAGATTCTGATTGATGTGGGATTAAAAGAAAAATTGGAATACATGCCTTTCCAATTGTCCGGCGGCGAGCGGCAGCGGGCAGCCATTGCCAGGGGCTTAATTAACTCGCCGGACATCCTGCTGGCAGATGAACCTACCGGGAACCTGGATTGGAAAACCGGTGAAAAGGTGTTTAATGTTTTTCGCGACCTGCTCAAAGAGAGGCATTTAACAGCCGTTATTGTAACCCATAATGAACAACTGGCCCGACTGGCGGATGAACGGTATCATCTTCATGCCGGACAGGTCGAAAAGCAGTAGGCAGTAGGCAGTAGGCAGTAGGCAGTAGGCAGTAGGCAGTAGGCAGTAGGCAGTAGGCAATAAGAACTAAAAAGTAAGTAAATGAATAAAAAAATAAAACTTATTGGCAGGTATTTGCGTATAATAAGTTTAGTGTGAGAATAATCCAAAACAGGAGGAATTAATGAAGAAATTAACGTGTATCTTTGTTTTACTGGGGTTATTGGTTTTCAGCTTATATGTTTATGCTGATTATGATTTCAGTAAAGTAAAGGATAATGTTAATGAGTTCACGTTAGCCAATGGGTTGAAGTTTATCCTATATGAGGATCATTCGGTTCCCATTGCTACATTTGTCATCATGGTTAATGCCGGCGGCAGCGATGAGCGGATCGGTATTTGGGGTATTTCCCATTTCCTGGAACATATGGCTTTTAAAGGGACCGAGGAGGTAGGGACGACAGATATTAAAGCTGAAAGAAAAATCATGGCAAAAATGGATGTTCTTTTTGACCAGATACTGGCGGAGAAAGAAAAATTGGACCCGGACAAAGAGAAAGTCAAGAAATTGGAAGCGGAACTGGAGGAGCTCAGAGAAAAACATGCCGCTTATGTGGTGCCCAATGAGTTTGTTAACATTATTAAGAGGAACGGGGCAGTAGGAATGAATGCCGGCACCAGCAAAGATGCTACCATGTATTTATTCAGTCTTCCTTCCAATCGCATCGAATTATGGGCATATCTTGAGTCGTCTCGATTTGCCAACCCGGTATTCAGGGAATTCTACAAGGAACGAGGAGTCATTCAAGAAGAACGGCGGATGAGAACAGAAAACAGCCCTTTTGGAAAACTGGTGGAGGAATTACTGGCAATTGCTTTCAAAGACCATCCCTATCATGTCAATGGAATTGGCCCCATGAGTAATATCAATCATATCACCCGGGCAGATATGTACCGTTATTTCCATGCCAATTATACGGCTAAAAATATGGTAATTGGCGTTGCTGGTGATGTTTATCCCCTTCAATTAAAGAAACTGGCAAAAAAATACTTCTCGAAGTTGAGACCAGGTAGGAGAAACCCGAGAGGGTTTACCAATGAGCCTACCCAGTTGGGGGAGAAAACAATTACCATTTACGAAGAGTCCCAACCCATAATGGCTATGGCTTATCACTGCCCTTCCGAGAGGCATGAGGATTATATAAAGTTTAGTGTTTTAAATAAGATCCTCACCTCAGGTCGGAGTTCCCGGCTGTACAAACGGATGGTTATCAAAGAAAAATCCGCCCTGGGTATCATGTCCATGGCGGGATTCCCCGGGACCAAATACCCATCGCTTTACGTGATGTTGGCTCTTCCCAACAGCGGACATTCCGTCACCGAGTTGATCGAAGTGATTGACAGTGAAATTGAGAAAATTAAGAAAGAGTCTATTACCCAGGAAGAACTGGAATCAGCTAAAACCAGGACAAAGGTGGGTTTACTTAAAGGCATGAACTCGAGAATGGGGTTGTTAATGAGCATGTTGAGTGCGGAGCTCAAATTGGGTTCCTGGGAAAAAGTGTTTGAACGAATCGATGCCGTTGATAAAGTCACCACCACAGACATCCAGGAGCTGGTAAAAAAATATTTCACCCGCAGCAACCGTTCCATTGCGCGGATTGAAAAGAAAGAAAAAGAGGAGGTGAAAAAATGAAACGGTTATCGTTATCATCGTTACCTGTTTTGTTTGTTGTTGGTATGTTGATAATAAGTCTGCTGCTGCCGGGTTATAACAGTTATGCAGCTAAAAAACGCAAAGTTGATACACTCAAGTACCCGGAATTAAATCAATTCGAATTACCGGAAATCCAGAAAGCTGAAACTGCCAATGGCATCAAGCTGCGGCTTATCAAATACGATAAATTACCACTGGTCAACCTGTATATACTTCTAAAAGGGGGGGAAGCCTATGAATCCCTGGAAAAGGTGGGCCTTGCTGACATAATGTCTAATCTTTTAAGGATTGGGGGAACCAAAGAATTAAGTGGGGACCAATTGGATAAACTCCTGGATGCCAACGGGATATCCATTTCCACCTTTGCCTATAATGATTATTTTATGGTTTCCTTTAGCTGTTTAACGGATAATTTTGATCAGGCGGTTTCGATTCTGGCAAAAATTATTAAGGAACCGGCATTTGACCAGGAAAAACTGGAAGAGGTTAAAACCAAGGCAGCTACCAGCATCTCCCGGAGGAATGAGACCCCGGGTGCAATTAACTCCAGGGAGTTCAATAAGCTGATATACGGGGCCAATTCTCCTCTGGCAGCAGTACAGGAATATGAGCATCTTGAAAATATCTCCAGGGCAGATGTTGTGCAGATGTATCAACAATTTTTTGCTGCTGATAACATGTTGGTGGGCGTATCAGGCCCCCTTGAAATAAAGGAAGTTCAACAATTGTTTGATAAGTACTTTGGCGACTGGAATACCAGGGCTAAATTCCCACCGTTCCCCGGGGTAACCCCACAGGAATATGATTTTAAAGTGGCCTTTGCTGAGAAGTCCAATTTAAACCAGAGTTACCTGTCAGTGGGGCACCTGGGGGTTAAGGAAAATATGGCAGAAAAAGCAAAAATTAAGGTGTTTAATTCCATTTTTTCAAAGGGTTTTACCTCCCGGCTGATGCACAGGATCAGGGTAAAAATGGGGTTAACTTACGGTATTTATGGAGGTATTGATTCCGAAGACTTATATCCCGGGAAAACCTCTTTTTCAACGTATACCAAATCAGAATCAACAGTGAAAGCCATAAAAGCCATATTTGATGAGATCCGGCGGATTCGCCAGGAAGAGGTCAGTGAAAAGGAGCTCAAGGACGCCAAAGATTATTTTTTAAACTCTTATGTTTTTGAGTTCAGCAGTCCCGAAGAAATTTTATTAGACAGCCTTGAAAGGGAATTTTACGGTGTAGATGAAGAAGCCCACAAGAAATTGATTGAAGATATTAAAAAGGTAACGGCTGATGATGTGCTCCAGGTAGCTCAGCAGTACCTTCACCCGGATAAAATGGTGATTTTTGTTGTGGGCAATGAGGAAAAGATAAAACAAGGAGGCGATCTTTCTGAACTTGGTAAAGTAAAGAAAATTGATATATCTATTAAGCCCCCTCCGATGAAAGAGAAGATACCGCCAGCCACCCCGGAGACACTGGAGAAAGGTAAAAAAATAATCGATGCTGTGGAGAAGAAGAATTACAAAATCTTTAAGCGCATAAAGTCTCTTATAATGGAAAGCAGCAGCCAGTTAAGCATTGGTGGTAGAACCATAGCTTTTGAAAGCAAAACCACCGTACTCTACCCGGACAAATCCTATACGGAGACGTCGGTGATGGGAATGAAAATCGAGCGGATCGTCAATGGGAAAAAAGGCATCATGAGGCAGATGGGACAGGAAAGGCCTGTTCCCGAGGAGGATATCGAGGAAAGAAAATTCGGGGATCTCAATCATATTTTAAATACAAAAGAAAACTACAAGTTCCAGTACCTCAAAGAAGAAGAAGTTGAAGGGAAAACGTATCATGTCATTTATATTTCCGATGCAAAGAAGAACTGGATGAAGTGGTTCGTCAACCGGGACACCCTGCTGAACGAAATCCGGGAACAAGTCTCCAAAATGCCGGGGCAAGCCGGGATTGCACGTACAGTATATTCTGATTTCAAAATAATAAAAGGTATTCCTTTTGCCTTTAAGAGAGTGACCTTTGTAAAGGACGAAAAAGTGTCGGAGGTTATCATTAAAGAGATAAAGGTAAATCCAAAAGTAGACCCGTCCATTTTCGAGTTAAAGTAAAAGAATATAGACATGTTTAGAGGTTAAGGTTTAGGTTTTTCCTCAGCCTTAACCTCAACCTTAATTTATCTGGAGGGCAGTATGGATATTGCCGGTANNGTAGACCCGTCCATTTTTGAGTTAAAGTAAAAAAATATGCAGGTTTTGAGGTTAAGGTTCAGGTTTTTCCTCAGCCTCAACCTTAACCTCAACCTTAATTTATCTGGAGGGCAGTATGGATATTGCCGGTAGAGGGAAATACAGTATAGAACAGATCAAAAGTCTGCCGATTTTCGACCAACTGGATGAACCGGACATCGCAGATATGCTCAAGCAAAGTGACGTTATACGCATTATGAGTTATGCTCCCGGGGAAAAAATGATTACTGAGGGCAACCTGGACCGAAAGATGTTCCTGACTGTGAAAGGCAAGGTCAAGATAAGTAAGGATGTCATTTTTGAGGATAGTCGAAAATGCAAGGAGATTAAAACCATTGAAGGCAGCGGCCATTTTTTTGGTGAGATATCCGCCTTAACCGGCGAACCCCGTACTGCATCTGTTACAGCGCTTAGTGAAACTGTTTGCGTGGTGATCAATATTGATTTGTTAATCAGGACGTCGTCTGCGCTGGTAGAGCGAGTAAAAGACAGTCTTTACCCGAAACTGTTTGAATTGGTATGCAGGCGTTTGGGGGAAACGGATGAGCGTCTGGTCACATTGAAACAAAAAA
>WVZO01000134.1:22295-22629 GCA_011772425.1 Candidatus Aminicenantota bacterium | reverse complement strand
GATATAATACGTTTGCTCTTTTTTTAAATGGTCGCGGATATCCATCCAGACTTTGGGAAGTTTATCTTTCAAATGGTCCATGCTGCCCAGGGTGGTACGGATTTGTTCTGTCAGTTCCGGGATGCCTGTTCCATCCAGGCAGCTTACCTTGAAGAAGTTCACGATATTTTTAAATTTATCTTTAAAGCTGGCTTCATCGATGTGTTTAATGCGGACATCGGATTTATTCATTACCGCGATTACCGGGCTGTCAGCGCTAAAGAGTTTAATAATATTAAACCAATAGTCAAAACTCCGGGTTTCTTCCTCTTTTCTTGCATCCCAGACAAATAGG
>WVZO01000134.1:0-22159 GCA_011772425.1 Candidatus Aminicenantota bacterium | reverse complement strand
CAAAAGACGGACGGATTGCTCTTCCAGTTCTTTGAAATAGTTACGGACCGCTTCGGTGCCTTGTTTTATAATTTCTATAGGAGGTGTTTCCAGTGGGTTTCCTCGTACAAAAATACCCTCTATATAATCATATTCCCATTCTATTTCCATTCCCAGTTCAACGATTTCAATGGGGAGTTGGGAAATCCGGTTATTCTCTAAATCCAGACGCTTTGGATTTTTTTTCAACTCTTTAATAGGCGAAATATCCGAGATTTGATTGTTATATAAACGTAAATCAATTAAAGCGTTTAACTCTTTAATAGGCGAAATATCCGAGATTTGATTGTCACCTAAACTTAACTTAGTTAAAGCGTTTAACTCTTTTATGGGCGAAATATCCGAGATTTGGTTGTAGTCTAAACTTAGGGATGTTAGAGCGTTTAACTCTTTAATAGGGGAAATATCCGAAATTTGATTTTTTTCTAAACGTAACTCAGTTAAAGCGTTTAACTCTTTTAGAGGCAAGATATCCGAGATTTGATTGACGCTTAATTTTAAATGAGTCAAATGAGTTAAATCGCGAAGAAAAGAAATGTCCGAAATATTGGAATTATACAAATTCAAGCCAATGATATTGCTATTTTCATCGATGGCAAAGCCATTGGTTGCCGATGGCATGATTTCTTCGAGTGGCATCTGCTTTAACTTTTTTCCAACCTGTTGTTCCAATTGTTTGATAATCTCTAAATCCCTGGATTTTGCCATAGTTTCATCCCCGGTTTTTTTCTTTAAAGGATATGATACCATAGGTAGAGAGGAAAGATCAAGGAGTTCGGTGAGTTTTGCGCCCTTCGGGCAAGAAGTTTGACCGCCTGCGGTGAAAGAGCTAAAACACCGCCGCAGGCGTTTATTCGTCCGAAGGACGCCTTTTAAAGCTGAACTCTCGTACCGCACGGGCACTCTGAAAAAACTGCTGCCCTCCGTGCGGATATACTAAACCCTACTTGTATCTACAGGATGGACATAAAAACTAAAAAAGACAAAAACTTTTAGTATGTCCATCCTGAAACTCCTATAAAACTCTATCAGAACTTTTTTTTGCCTCCGGCGGCCAAAGGGGGCTCTTTTGAAAAACCGTCCCCTTTGGAATCCCCTGCAAAACTTTTTATTAAGGTTTGTTTGGGGCCAGTTTCCTTCGCGCTCCTTCGCGTTCTTCGCGGCTAAACTAAACCTGGATAATACGGCGGCCAAAGGTGGCGTTCAAATGCTTGATATACGCATTGGGATTCAATGCCTGATCAATCATATAAGCAGAACCGGTCAAAACCAATATCTCATCTTCCTTTAACCGCTCCTTTTCCCTGTCAAAGGCTTCTTTAGGGTCCTCAATCACTTCGACCGACCCGAAATCCTTCTTTAACAGGTCTGCCAGTTCCCGCGGGTCCTGGCCCGGATAAGAAGCACCGGTCACTACAATATGCTCAGCCAATTCCAATATGGGAGCAAATACCTGGCGCACATCACGGCTGCGAGTGAGTCCAAGCAAAAACCGGAACTTCCGCCCGGGGTAACTGTGCTTCAGTTGTTCCACCAACCTCTGAACTTTATCGGCATTGTGAGACACATCGGCAATAATATTGGAAGCAACTTTCCAGAACCGCGCGGGTAAATCGGCTTTCATCCGCTCAACAGTGAACTGGAACTCCGGGTAAAAGTAACGGATGACTTTTACTGCCAAAGCCAGGTTGCGTATTTTGAACTCCGGGTGATCTCCCATGACTGTTCTAACTTCATCCAAATCGTTTTGATCCACGATGTGTAAGGGTGCGCCTTCAGCTTCCGCGGTTTTGCAGACATAGGTGAGCGCGGGTTCTTCGGCGCTGGTAAAAAATGGCACACCGGGCCGGGCAATGCCTGTTTTTTCCAAAGCCCGCTGCCACAGCTCTGTGCCCAGGGTTTTAGGGTGGTCGTCACCCACGTTGGTCAAAATACAGGCCTCCATATCCAGGGCCATTAAAGGCGTGTACCGGCCCCCGGCCCCCACCTCCATCATTCCCCATTTGACTCCATATTTTTCAAACAAATGCAGTGCTGTTAGAATCCCAAGTTCTGCAAAACTTAACGATTCCCCGGGACATCGTTGGATAAATTCTTCCTGGTAGGGCATCAATTTGTCGCGGTATATGTCGACAATATCCTCGTGGGAGACCATTTTGGTATTGATATGAAACCGTTCCGCATAGTCAAATACATGGGGTCCGGTCCATGAACCGGTATTGCCGGCAAACCGCAGTCCCTGTTCTATATAATAGATCACAGAGCCTTTGCCGTTGGTGCCAGTAACGTGAATCAACCGGGAAGGATGTCCATTGGGCCAGAAATACTCGACAGCTTCTTTTAAGAATTGCATACGCCGTTTTTTCCTGGCAGCCCAGTGGCTGTGGTAAATTTCGTCCAGCGTCACCAGGTATTCAGGTTCAAACACATTTTTATCCATACAGGAATTTTAACCCATTTTGAAGGAGATATAAAGGTGAAAAGGGGATTTTTTTACCACGTTTCTCCTTCCTGCTTCCTGCTCCCTGCTCCCTGCTCTTTACTCTGCGCTTTCCAGGAACATGGCAAACCCCTGTGGCAGGACAAATGCGGCTTTGTGCATGTCTTTGCTGTAATACTTCAGCCCTTCCAGGGCGTCTACTTTTTCCGGTTTGAAATCGTTGATAGGATGGTATTTCTTAGAACAAAAGCTAAAACCGATCACACCGCTGGGGTAGGTGGGAACCATAGTATAATAGTAGAAATAGATAGGGTATATCTTACGACTAAAGGAAGCAATATCTTTGATGATATCCTTGTGAAAAAGGAAGGATTCGGATTGGGTCACTACGATACCATCGCCGGTCAGTGCAGCAAACATGTCCCTGTAGAACTGTTCTTTGAAGAGTACTTCGGCCGGGCCGATGGGATCGGAAGAATCCACGATGATAACGTGATAGAAGTTTTTCTTTTTCTTGATGAATTGGGCGCCGTCTTCCCGGAAGATTTCTGCTTTGGGATCAGCGAAACTAAAGCTTAAATTAGGTAAATATTTTTTGCACAACCGGATCACATCACCGTCGATTTCGCAGAGGTGCGCGGTTTGGACTTGTTTATGCTTTAAAACCTCTCGCAGGGTACCACCGTCACCGCCGCCGATTATCAAGACCCGCTGCGGATTGGGATGAACATTCATGGCCACATGTACAATCATTTCATGATAATGCGCCTCATCCGCTTCAGTCAACATGATCACTTCATCGTGAACCAACATCCTTCCAAAAGCCACTGTGTCATAGATATCGATCTTCTGGAATTTGGATTGATGAGACGCCAGTAAATCTTTATATGCTATTTTAACGATCCTACCGTCTTCCGCTTCTAATAGTTCTTCAAACCATTTATCCATGGACTCCTCCTTTAAATAGACTGCAAAAACACGGCGCAAAAAACTCAGAACCAAAGAGGTGCGCACAAAGGGATCAATTGTTATTTTCTCAGCACAACGTGGATGTTGTATTTTTTGCCTTTGAAGAATTTTTTTGTGAATTCAGCTGCTGTTTCGGGTTCGTAGAATTTGCAGCTAAATATATCGAGGTAAACGTTGTTGGTTTGATTGGCAAAGTGAGCGGAAATCAGGGAGGTTTCAATTAACTGTGTCAAGGAATAACCGGCCACCCGTTCATCTTCTCCAAAATGAGCGATCACGGGCTCGCCAAACCGTCTCATTTCAATCAAATCGCACAATTGAATCACGAACTCTTTAATCGCTTCTGCATCGCGGATCAGGGCCGGGTCGCAGTTGTGAATATCGATGCTGGATTGGATGCCCCATGCACCTGTTGCCTGGAATTCCTGTTTGTAATTTCTATCTAGCAGCTCTCTTCGCATTTTTTCCCTCAATGAACTCGGATTCGGGTTTGTGCAATAGTTTAACCGGCAGGTCCAGCATGCCTCTTTTCATCTCGGTAACCGAGAGGTTTTTAGCCTGGAATTCCTTTTTCAAATACTGCAAAGCTGAGTAATGATCAATTTCATCGCCGCACGTGAATATGTCCAGTGCACAATAACCGTATTCCGGCCATGTGTGCACTGAAAAATGTGACTCCTCTATCACAATAACACCACTAATACCATGTGGGTTAAATTCATGAACCACTGATTGAATCATTCTGGCACCGGAAATCCTGACCGCTTCAATCAGTGCTTTCTCAACACTTCGAGCATCATTAATGATCTCTTTACGACAATCATACAACTCGACGATCAAATGATTACCTAAACTTTGCACCATTTTCTTGGACTTTGCCTACCTCCATTTTTTATTTTTTTTAATTGATATCACGTTTGACTTCTCTTGTTTAAGCGTTAGTCCTTGTCCCAATCTATATTGGACCATATATCCTTTCGTACCTCCGACACATCATCATCATCAAAATTCATATCCTCTACCTCTTCATCTTCGAATAACTCTTCTTCGAATTCTTCATCTTCTATTTCTTCATCAAACATATCATCCTCGTCCTCAAAATCTTCAATCTCATATTCAGAATCGTTATCATGAAACATGCTGCCATCAATATCCTCTGCTTCCGAATCCTCAGAAGCGTAATTAGAATCATCGCGCTCGTAATTATCAACGTCGTCATCAGCCGGACCAAAGAAATATTTTTCCTGCATACTTCACCTCTCATGAAAAATTTTTGGGGTGATCCCTCTGGTAAAGAAAAGGATACATGATAGATGATAAAATCGATTCATCATTAAAACAAGTTTCTTCATCCCGGGCAAATCCTCACTGGTCTATTCATATGCTCATGATTCATGTGAATCATACACACTACACATAATATAGAATCCATTGCCATAACCATGTTTTTCCTTTTGAAGGTATGTTTGCGGTAAATATATATAATATGTGTTGCAGTAAAAGTCAAGCGTTTATCGAAAAAAATAGCAATAATCCTTAATTTTTTTATAATCCGGGACGTTTTTCACAGGAAATATGAAATAGGCGGTGAGCAGTGACTTGACTTTTACTGTGATTCACGTTATAAAATAGCCTGAGCTAAAGGTGGACATTTATGTGCGGTGTATTAGGAATATACGATAATGAAGAAGTGATCTGGAAAATGTATGATGCCATGTTGACCCTTCAACATAGGGGGCAGGATTCTGCCGGGATTTTAACCTATGATGGCAAGTATCACCTGAAAAAAGGAAACGGGTTGGTACAGGATATATTTGATGAGCGGAATATTAGCCGCCTGAGAGGTTATGCTGGAATCGGACATACGCGATACCCCACGGTGGGGGAAGGTTCTGTAGAAGATGCTCAACCCTTTTGGATTAATTATCCCTTTGGTATTGCCGGTGCCCACAATGGAAATGTGACCAATTTTCCGGAGTTGAAAAGAGAGTTGTTTGAAAGTTCCCATAAGATCATTAATTCCAATTGTGATGTGGAAGTCATCTTAAATATTTTCGCCGAATATATTGAAAAATTTAGAACCAAAGAATTAACCCCAGCTATGGTTTTTAATGCAGTCCGGTACGTATATAAACGGGTTAAAGGAAGCTATTCGGTGGTGTTTCATATTGCCGATAGAGGGATGGTGGGTTTTCGGGACCCCTTTGGTTTACGGCCGTTATTGTTTGGTATTAAAAGAGACAAATTGCTACCGGCATTTGCTTTTGCCTCAGAAAGTGTGGCACTTAAGGTCATGGGATTTAAGGAGTACAGCGATGTGGAACCGGGTTCTGCCGTTTTTATAGACAAGTATAAGCAGGTGCACCGGAAAAAGATTTCCACGCGTCCTTTCAGACCCTGCATATTTGAATACATCTATTTTGCTCGCCCCGATTCTTATTTGAATGAAATTAATGTTTATAAAGCACGGTCTGAGTTGGGACAATCCCTGGCAAAAAAAATAAAAGGGAGTCCTTTAAATAAAGAGATCGATGTAATCGTCCCGGTTCCGGATTCTGCCCGGACCGCTGCTATTGAAATGGCTATGATTCTAAAGGTAAAATACCGGGAAGGGTTGGTGAAAAACAGGTATATCGGGCGGACTTTTANNGATGCTGGTGCGGAAAAGGTTTATTTTGCTTCTTATTCGTCGCCGTTGACCAGCCCCTGTGTGTACGGCATCGATATGCAGACCAGGGGGGAATTTATCGCCAAAGATTCCACACCGGAACAGATTGCTGCCAAAATAGGTGCCGACGCCGTCATATACCAGGATATCAAAAGCATGGAAAAGGCCGTAAGAAAACAAAATAAACGAATTAAAACATTTTGTAAAGCATGCTTTACCGGTAGATATCCCACCGGTGACATTTCTGCCGAGGTGTTGACCCAGATCGAAAAGGAAAGGGAAAGGGAGCATGTTGAAGCAGAAAAAGTAAATTAGTTTTTAATAGGGAAGATTAACCATGGGCAGCGATTCTAATTCTAATTTTCACCGGGAAGGGGAATTCAATGAAGGGGATATGTTTTCTATTTTGTATCATATATATAACCATGACATTTCCGGTGTACTGGTGGTTCAATCCAACGATTTTGAAAAAAAGATGGTCATCCGGGACAGGAAGATTGTTTTTGCCGCATCCAATCGCAAGCTGGATTCTTTTGGCGATTATCTTTTGGGGAATAACCTGATCACTAAAGACATTTACCGGGCTGCTGGCCAATATATGTCGGAGAACAAGAAACGGTTTGGTCGTGCGTTGATTGAATTGGGCTATTTTACCTATGACCAGGTATGGACATGGGTTCCCAATCATTTGCAGAGTATTGTGTTTTCATTTTTTAAAGTCAAATCAGGAACGTACCGGATCATGGAAGAACACCAGGAGGACATAGAGACTGAGAATATCCTCCTGGACATGGATATCCTTGCTGTAATTGTTGAAGGCATGCGTCAGTTTAAATCCAGGATTGTTGTTGAAAAGAGATTTGAAGCCATCGAAGAACTCTATATCTGTAATACCAATACTCATTTGCTCCAGCGGTTGGATTTAAAACCTTATGAAATTCACGTGCTTACCTTGGTCCAACAGGAGTCCAAACTGGAAGCGATCTTAGCTCGAAGTGAACTGCTGGAATTTGACACGTTACGTCTGTTGTATTTATTCCTGGTTCTTGAAATCGTATCCAGCCAAAAGAATGCAGGAATTAAACCCTCCGTTCCTTCAACGATTCCACGGCTTAGTACGTTTAATTCCTTTGAGGAAGCGTTGAAATATTACAATATGAAGTACGAGGTGATCTATAAGGTGATGCTGAAGGAGATCGGTCCCATTTCCCTTTCCCTACTGTTAAAGGCAATTGAGGATATCAAGGATAATTTACCTTCGTATTTTCAAAAGATTCAATTGAACCCGGATGGAACCATTAATGAGGAATTGCTTTTGAAGGCCCTCTGGTATCATGATTTTGATCAGCATATTGGTGATTTGTTAAGGGCTCTGGAGGAGGTTCTTTACACAGAAATTTATACGGTAAAAAAACATCTGGGCGTTGAATATGAGCAGCAGGTTTTAAAATGGATAAGAGGAATAGGAAATTAATTGCTTTGAAAAAACAATTGTTGGTTTTATTTCTATTATTGGCTATTCTGTATCTATATTATTTTTGCAGCGGATAAACACGGATGGACACGGATATTGGCTGAAAAAGTCAAAAGGTGAAATGAAAAAGATCATACAGGTTCTGGGACCTACTGGTATTGGCAAGAGCAGTGTGGCGATCCGGTTGGCGGAAGGCATGGCTGGTGAAATAATTTCTGCCGATTCTATGCAAGTGTATAAGGATTTTGATATCGGAACCGATAAAATCAAACCACCAGATAGAAAAAACATCCCTCATCATTTAGTTGATATCCTTTCTGATTGTTCTCAATTTAATGCATCCATGTTCCTGGAAAAATCCTTTGAGATATCCGAGGTTATCATTGCCCGGGGCAAGGTTCCTGTGGTATGCGGTGGAACTGCCTTGTATTTAAAAATCATGATAAAGGGAATATTTCCTGAAAATAAGGAAAAACGGGTGTCCCGGGAAACCCTGAATCGCATCGTGGATCGGCAGGGGCTATTATGCCTGTGGAATAAATTAAATCAAGTGGACCCGGAATATGCCCAGAAAATTGGTAAAAACGATAGGATACGGATTGTCCGGGCTATGGAGATATTTTATAATAATGGGGTCCCACCAACGGAACTGTTCCGCAAAACCCAAACCCCTTTCAAGGATTATGAGTTTATACGGGTGGGTTTGAATATGGATAGGGAAAAGCTTTACACCAGGATCGAAAAGCGGGTGGATGATATGATTGACAGGGGCCTGCTGGAGGAAGTTGTCCGGTTGAGAGAGACGTACGGCCCCGGGTGTCCGCCCTTCAAGTCAGTGGGGTATAAAGAAATCCTGATGTACCTGGATCGTGAGGATCTTTGTTTTGAAGATGCAGTCGATCTTATTAAGCAGCATTCACGGAATTTTGCCAAGAGACAGTTATCCTGGTTCAGGCAGGAGAAGGATATTGAATGGTTTGATCCGGATAGATTTGTAGACATTGAAAATTATGTCTTGAGGCGGTTAAAATGAAGAAAAGTACTGCTGTGATCATGATCCTGGAAATTTTGTATTCAAAGCAAAACATGATAAAATTTAAGGAAAAATATGGAGGTTAGGTGAAATGAACGAAAACCACAAAAACAGAGCATTGACATGCACGAATGTATACGTATGGGTAAAGGGAGTGATAATCACGATAGTCTTAATCTGTATCATGGCAATTACAGGATGTGGGGGAGCAGCACGTGTCAATACGGACTTTTATATACCTGACCTGGATCGTACCCAGTACAATGATCCCTACTATAAGGAAGGATGGAATAATTTAAAACAGGGAAAACCGGACCAGGCCATCAAGAGTTTTAAGCAAAGTAATTCAGTGGATGAGAAGCTGTATTTAGGTTTTGGGTATGCTTACCTGGCTAAGAATAAATTCCAACTGGCCAGGCGGAATTTTGAAAAGTGTTTGGCCATTAACCCGGAGAATTTACAGGCTCAGTTCGGGCTGGCTACGATGTTCGAGTTATTGGCTGAGAGAGAGAAGGCTTTCCGGATTTACTCGAGATTACGTGCCTCCCATCCTGAGAATGCCTGGGTAAAAGTCAGGTATGATTATATTAAGACCACTGAAACAGAGAATTATCTAAAGAAGGCGGAACAGTTTAAAATAGAGAAGCAATTGGAGGCTTATATCAATGCGTTAGAGGAGGCTTCCCGTTATTCCCCGGAAATTGTGGATATAAAAGTAGAGATCGCCGATTTTTTCGCCTCCCAGGAGCAATATGAAAAAGCAGCCCGTCAATATGAAGAGATACTGGAAACGCTTCCCAATCACCAGGAGATTTTGCTGAAACTGGCAGCGGTTTATGAAAAGATGAGTAAATTTGATTCCGCCGTAGTTATCTATAAAAAGATGCAGGAACTAAAGCCCGGCGATCTTGAGATATCCAATAAGATCAATGAACTCAAAACCAAATTTTATGAGTTGAATCTTCCTGTAAAATTTAAAAATATTTTTTTCAAGGAAAAGCTTAGCCGTGAAGATTTGGCTGCGTTAATTGGGTATTATTTTGAGACGTATCTCGAATCTCCACCGCCGGTAATCATTACTGATATCGGGGGCTCTTTTGCTAAAGAGAATATCATCAAGGTGTGTACGTTAAAAATCATGCGGCTGAGACCCGATCATAGTTTTGATCGATTTACCACTGTGAATCGCGCTGTCTTTGCTGTGGTTATCGATGCCTTACTAAAATACCTGGAAAAACACAAAACCGGTGCGTACTCCCTTCAATTCACTCCCCTGGACGAAGTCATTGAACCCACAGATATTTCACCCCTCCATAAAGACTACGAAATTATCAAATTCCTGGTAAATTCCGGTATTATGAAATTGGATGCAGGAAGTAATTTTAATCCCACCCGGTCTATCTCCCCTTCTGAAGCACTGGTGGCCATTAAAAAGATTCTCAACAGCATCCGATCGGCTATTGATATTGGGAATCAGTAATCAGTAATCAGTAATCAGTAAGAAGTAAGAAAGTAAAGAATTTTTGGCATTTTTCTCGTTGACTTTTTCCCCAATGTCTGCTATTATTTTATCTTCACTTTAATTCGCATCTATTTCCTGTACGATTACTGCAGAAAATAAAAGGTGCGCAACTCTGTCGGGTTTGTTACAATATGGATGTGGGTTGAAACACGGATTTCCAAAGAAGAAATAGGTTGCATTTCAGTATGAAAAAAGAATTCTTTAATACTAAGATGAAAAGAAACAGTCTATCTGACCGTGTTGTAGAGTACGTGTTAACCAGGACTATTGATGAACTGGCGGCACTGACCGTGGAGAGTGTTGCCTTCAATTTAAACATTAATCGCTCTCACCTGTCGCGAACCTTCAAAGCCGAAAAGAATTTCACCATTGAAGAGTTTGTTTTCAAAATAAAGATTATCCGCGCGGCCACCATGTTAAAAGACAATGTCGACCTAACCATCAAAGAGATATCAAAGAGAATGGGGTTTTGTCGATGTGATTATTTTATCCGGATTTTTAAGCGCTACTTTGGAATAACCCCGGCAAGATACCGGGAGTTAATCAGGAAAAAACCATACATTTAAGCGCTAAAAGAATCCTGAAGGGATATTCTCTTTTTCCAGGAGGGAGTGAATGTGTATCAGCTCATTTCGGTCAAGTGCAGTGATGGAATCGGTTGGGGATTGTCGGGCCAGGGTATAAACCTGGACAAATAGAGGAGATATCTTTTTCACCTGTTTCACCCAGTGAGATAAATGGTCCGGGGAAAAATTCCCTTCCGGGCCTTTGGTAAAAAGGGATTGAAGGGAGACCTTGCCCAGGGAGGCCAGTCCCTCCACTGTTTCGGCCAGCGTGATTCCTTTGGCAGGCCTGTTGTAATGGCTAAACATTTCTTCAGTACCTGCATCCAGTTTCATGATGCGCACATCCAGCATTGCCAGGGCCTTACGGGTAATTGGATCACTCACGGTTGTGGAATTGGAAAGGATCGCAGTTTTGGATGTTGGGGATAACGCATCCCTGACCTGCCGAACCCCTGCTACCATCTCCTTGAAATCAGGATGGAGTGTGGGTTCCCCGTTCCCGGAAAACGTGATATAAACTGGCGGCTGTGAAAGATTTTTCAGCGCCTGCTCCAGGGCTGATAGTACTTCCTCCTTCCTAGGAAAGTTGTGTTTCCCGGTTTCTCCGGGGGGATGAGTGGCAGCTCGGCCATATTGACAGTAAAGGCAATCAAACGTACATACTTTTACCAGCGGCGGCAGGGCATTTACACCCAGGGAACGTCCCAGCCGCCTGGACTGCACCGGCCCATATATTATGTCAGATTGTAATTCCAATAACATCAATAACTCCTTATCTTCTTTTCTTCCTCTCTTCGTGCCCCTTCGTGTCCTTCGTGGCTGTATATCTTCGAAATCGCTTTTGCTAACCTTAAAATGCCTTCGCGGATCTCGTTTTCGTTCAGCGTGGAAATAGAAAGCCTGAAATATTGATGCGACGTATTTGTATTTGGCGAAAGCAGCGTCGAATCCGGGTAAAAAAAGGTGCCCGGCATGATAGTCACCCCATTGCGGATAAATACCTGTTTTAATGTTTCCCGGTCAATACCGGCATCTCGCAGCTTCACCCAGATCAAATAACCGCCGGCCGGTTCTGTCCATGAAACCCGGTCAAAACCTGACAGGTGTTCTTTCAAACCTGTTAACGCCGTATGCATCCGTTTACGATACTCCCTGTGCATCCGTTTGACATGGCGGTTGTAATGACTCTGTTCACAGAATTCGTAAAGGGCTGCCTGGAGCAGGGTATTAGTGGAAAGGTCAGAGAATTTTTTAATAGCTTCCAGCCGTTCGATGAGTTTGTTTTCAGCCGCGATCCACCCGATGCGAATACCCGGGAATAAAACTTTGGAAAAGGTGCCCATGTAGATTACCACCTGCTTCCGGTCCATTGACTTAATCGGCAGGGGAACCTTGCCATAGTATTTCATCTCTTCTTCAAACCCATCCTCCACCAGAGGAACCTCATAAGCTTCGCACAGTGCCAGCAGTCTTTCCCGGTGAGCCTGGTCTGTGGTAATGCCCGTCGGGTTGTGAAAATTGGGTATGGTGTAAACAAATGCCGGTTTTTGTGTTTCCCTTGACAGCACCTCCCTCAGGTAGTCCAGGTCCATGCCATCGGGTTTCATGGGAATCCCGATGATATCGGTTTTAAAATATTTGAGCAGGGGCAGGATATTGGTGTAAGTGGGGGACTCGGTCGCCACTTTGCTGCCCGGGACTGTGAGGAATTTCAGTACCAGTTCAATGGCGTTCTGGCACCCGTTGGTGATGACAATTTCATCGGGATTAGCAGAAATACCGTGAACCCGCAGCCGTCTGGCAATATATTCTCTCAGGGGTTTGTATCCTGCGCCTTCTCCGTACCTTAAAATTTTGCCCCCCTGTTCCACCAGCACCGTATTCAGGCACCTCCTGAAATCTTCTATGGGGAAAAGCCGGGGGTCCAGGTCTAATGAAGCAAAGTTGATAACATCGGGCTTACCGGCAGCGTCAAAGGTTTCTTTGATAAGCGGCAGCCTGGATTTCAATTCCTGGTAAGCGTGGTGAAGGGTTAGACCCACATCGGAAGAAATCGTTTCCCACTGGATCAGGCCTTGTTTTGATTTTTGTTCCGGTGTCGCGATTTTTTGCCGTTTCCGCACCACCGAGTAGGAACCCGGTCTGCTTTCCATGTATCCCAATGCCCATAGTTCTTCATAAGCCTTGTACACCGTGGAGCGATTGATCCCGTGTTTCTCTGCTAAGGTGCGTGTAGAGGGCATGCGAAAACCCGGTTTCAAGGTGTTGTTTTCTATCAATCGTTTCAATTGCTGGAAAATCTGCCTGAAAAGTGGCATCTTATTTTTTCGTTCAAGTTTTAGGATAATCATTTTATATACTCCAATGTTTAATATTTAATACGTCGTTGTTTGTTGCAGTCATATGATAATCCTAAAAATGGTTGGATGCAACAGCCAATTTCACAGAAAATGGAACAAGCCAATTTTTTTATTTTAAGCCGCGAAGGAACGCGAAGAAGAAAAGAAGGTAAGAAAAAGGTGCCCTTCGGGCAAGTATAAAACGCCTGACGGCGATTAACTCCTTCTTTCTTTTCTTTTTTCCGTTAAAAATATTGACAAAATGGAAGATTTATAATATTTTAACAAGATGTAATAGGAGTAAAAAAATGGAAAAACAAAAGGTTGAGATTGAAATACCGGATTACATTCTGGCAGCAACCAATCGGACTACGAAAGAATTCATCCGGCAAATGAAAGCATTAACAGCTTTACATTTATATCTTTCAGAAGAAATATCCCTGGAAATGGCTGCAGAATTTTCAGAAAAGTCTAAATGGGAGTTTGAAGATTTTCTTGCTAAAAATAAAATCCCCATATCCTTGATTGATTTTGATGATTACAAAGATGAACTGAAGGTGATTGAGAATCTATGAATCTTTTCAAAATACTACAAAAATGACACTTAGAAATTGGAGGAGCATGATGACATGGGAAAGGACAGCAAAATCATGGATTGATTTCTTGAAGTATGTCAAGGAGGCAGAAAGCCATTTGGCAAGCTTGTGTGAAAATGCAGATCCCGAGAAAAGGGAGTTTTGGTATCGTGGTCACGAAAAGCGCATTTATAAGCTTATACCGCGCCTGTTTCGATATCGCCATGGTGAGAAAAAGGAGGAAAAGCTGTATCGCTTGTACACACAGATGCCCCTTGATGAACCAGGTCAAAAAGGCAACGTATGGGAGACTCTCTTTGATATGCAGCACTATGGTATTCCTACACGCCTACTTGATTGGACCGAAGTTCTTGGAATAGCAGTATACTTCGCAGTCACTTCGGATTTGGACCAACCTTGTGTTTATATTCTCGACCCACTGCGGCTTAACGAGAAGAGCGGTAGAGGTTCAATCATCACCACCTCCTGTAACTCTTCCTTCGACTATCGGGAACTCTATTGGAGAGGCGAGCCAGTACGCCCTTCTTTCCCTGTTGCTATCTCACCGACATACCAGAATACTCGTCTGAAGCGCCAGAGAGGAAAGTTTACCATACATGGTTCAGATACAAAACCTCTTGAAGAACAGTATCCTGACTGCTTGTGCAGGGTAATTCTAAATAACGAGACTTGTTCTCAGGCGCGTGAATTCCTGAGAATAGCAAATCTCAATGCGTTCAGCATCTTCCCCGACTTCGTTGGGATGGCACAGTTTGTGAAGAACGAGGCAGAGCTTGAACCAATCCCTGTTGACGAAGAGATTAAAAGTAGAATAAAGCAGCGCTTGAAGGAAGTATTGAATGAGGATCGGAAGATTCTCGAAAATCCATCGCTGAAGAATGTCTGTTTAACTGACCTTCATGTCAAGGGAATAAGCGCATGCAATATAGGAGAATACTTCGTGAGGCGCAGAGATAAGGAAAATGAATTGGTCCAATGGCTCAAAAGCGGCAAAAAACCGTACCTATTCGTCTCTGGGGAGGCAGGAATTGGGAAAACCAACTTTCTTCTGTGGCTTGTTTTTTACAATGACGTATTCAAAGAGATACCTGTTGTCTTTTTCTCTCTCAATCTCTACGATCCAAAAGAGTCTGAGAAGAAAGGAAAAAGATTAGAAGAATTCCTCTTAGATTATATATTAGCCGAAGGATGTGCTGACTATGAGAAGATTTTGGTCCGGGAATTAATCAAGGAGGGAGAAATCCTTCTCATATTGGATGGTTTGGATGAACTCGCTCGAATCAAGAGTCAGGATGCTGTCGAAAAAGCAATCAGGGAGTTGAACGATTTTGTTGGAAGAAGCAGCAAGGCTAAAGTCATTATTTCATGCCGAAATCACATACTAAACCGACTCAGAAGCACAACGCTCCTGGGACCCGAAGAAGCAATCAAGAACGTCGAAATTGGTAAATTGGAAAGGAAGGAAGTAAAAGAGAAAATTGAGGGACTACTCAGCAATCAAGGCTTAGAAGAAGCCGAAATATCCAGAATGAGCAAGGGGCTGGTCAATTTAGCACAGGTTCCTCTCTTCTACGATTTAATAAGACAAAGTGCTGGTGATTTGAAAAATCTTTTGTCTGAGGAAATAAACAGATCAAAGTTATACAAACTATGGTTCGAAATAATACTAAAGAAGCATGATTTTGTAAATCCAGTGGCAGAAATGGAGAAAATTGGTCAAGTAGCTGGAGAAATGCTAGAGAAAAGAAGCGATCTTATTTCGCTAAAGGACCTTCGTGCGGAACTCAAACAGGTCGTGGTACAGCTTTGCGGTCGCCCATTTGGTATCTTTGTCGAAGAGTTTAAAGACACCTTTGCCTTTTCACATCAGTCTTTGCGCGAGTTCATACTTGCATGGTCAGTGTACAAAGAAATAAAGGAAATGGTTTTTAATGTTTTGTCTGGGACTCCTTCTTTTGACTACGAAGGCGCAGAAACATACCGTTATCTTGCGGATCTTATCAACTTGAAAGGCGATCTGGTTGATAAAATAGACGATATTTTGGGGCAGCAATTTCTTGACAAGCATAATTGGAATAATCTTGCAAGGAATTTATTTGAAACTCTAGGAATGCTTGTACCACCTGATAAGAAACTTATAGAACCCATCATTAGGAAAGCTCTGGAGATTTTGAGGAGCACATCCTATAACGGTATCTATGTGTGTTTTAGAACCAAATACAACATTGTCCGTTGCCTTGAGCGACTTCATCCTTCTGCGCCGCG
Organism: Candidatus Aminicenantota bacterium; assembly: GCA_011772425.1. Taxonomy (GTDB): domain Bacteria; phylum Acidobacteriota; class Aminicenantia; order UBA2199; family UBA2199; genus JAKAGC01. The sequence continues at coordinate 6,248 of WVZO01000134.1, read as the reverse complement.
ACCTTATGTTGACCATATTTTGGGATACGACTGGCGGAAAGCGGAGACAGGAAGGGATAGCATACCGGCATATGCAATTCGAGGCTTTCATAGAAAAATGCCAGGACCAGGAAAATTGCCTCACATTATCTTCGAGAAGGGAGTCCATCCCCGTGAAGTTCTCGCGATGGCTGGCGATGTTTCCGAATGTCTCCTTGATATTATGAATGATTTAAGTGCTGAAGAATTGCCCGAGGGGGCAGAATATCTTAGGATCAATTGCACGTATGCCCTGATCAGGTGGCTTCCTGATGATTTTGCTCAGGGTCCTCTAGAGAATAAACTTTTGGGCTTACCCAATCCCTGCAGACGTATGAAAATTAATATCTTTTGGGCGTTGTATCGTAGGTTTGGTTTAGATATTCCCAAAAGATTCCGCGGTTTGTTCACGGAGATCAGAGAGATGCCAAAAGCATCCAATGAAGCCAGGAAAGCCTTTGAACGTTTGATATCCACAGATTTAGAGGGATGAGTCAGACTTTCTTTTCAGTACACTTATAAGCACAAAGAAGATAATAAGAAAGAGAGGGAATGAGAGAGTTAATACAATTGCAAGTCTTTTATATATCTAAAATCTTTCATGTTTAGAGTAAATAGCTTAAGATGATGCTTAATTGAGGTAGCTGCAATTAAGGCGTCCGGCAAATTTAGATTATGGCTTTTGGCATACTTTTCGATCAAATCAATTGCAAATTGCGAGATATCTTCATTTATCTGGATAATTTCGAATGCTTTCACGTATTCTTTAATATTCTTTAATTCAGCCTTATTTAATGCACCATAGTAGAGTTCCATCACTGTGACGCTGCTTAGCGCGATCCATTCAACCCCGATTGATTTTATTTTTTGGATGATATCTTTATTGTTCCTTAGTACTTCAATTACAATATTGGTGTCAACCAGGATCAGTTCCTTTTCCATGCTCTATTTCTGATAGTTTCCAGTGATACATCGTCCCTGTCTTTCCATAAGCCGCACAGTTTATCAAAAAGTGCTTTTTTGTCCAGGGGCTTTTTTTTGGTTTGAATATTGTTATCGGTAGGGATAATAAGGATTTCAAGCTCCTTTTGCACATACTCTTCGGGTATATCCAATACGATTTGCCTTGACACAGGCTTTTTAAATTCTCTTAGTATTTCCATTTTGTTTACCTGGTATTGTTATAGACTATTTTGAACAATCTGTCAACACTATTCAACAATTGTTTTTATTTGATTAGCATCTTTTCTTCTTCATACGGAGATTTTACCCCTTCCTACTGCGAAGATTACTCAATCTATCCGGTGGAAATAGGGTGGCGAGGCGGTGGAAAAGGGGTGGCGGGGCGGTGGAAATAGGGTGACTTACCGGTGGAAATAGGGTGACTGGGTGGTGGAAATGGCTTTTGGAGCGGTGGAAATATGATTTTAAATTAGAAAAATGGACTTCTTGTGGCGATTGTCAATTGTCAATTCTTAATGAAGACCTTCTTTAACACCTCTTGCGGGAAAAAGCGGCAATCTTCGGTTTGACAAGTTTTTGAAAGTCGCTGCAGTCCATTTGCAGCAGTTCGCGATGATTACCGGCATTAAAGGCGATTTCCTCGCATTTGCATATGGTTTCCGATGCATAAACCGGCAAACCGAATAGATTTCCAAAAGGCGGCATACCCCCGGTTTCGCACCCCGGGAACAACTTGCGAAATTCATCCTCAGTCGCCAATTTCAATTTTTTACCGTGAATCTTTGAAATCTTATCCAGTTCAACCTGGTAATTGGCTGGCAGCACTGCCATGACAAATTGCCCCTCCGGGTCTTTCAGTACAGTGGTTTTCGCTAACATATTCCCTGAAATATGGGCGCGATGGGCAATCACCTGGGCCGTATAGGCAGTGGAATGAATAATCCGGGTAAATTTTACCTGGTTCTCTTCCAGGAAATCAATTAATTTTTGCAGAGGCATATTCCCCTCCTTTCAATGTTTTAAAAATTGTTTCTTTCATTTTCCCAACCTTTTCCGGTTTAATTCTCATTACAATCATGACATAATATAATAGCATCGTTTCTCGCGAATTTCAATTCCAATTTTCTTGAATGAAATATTAACCACAAAAAGACACAAAAGAACACGATTTATTTGGCTCGGGCAAATAGCAGCGAGGTAACATTTTTGTATATTATTTTATAAATGCTTGATATTTCTTGTTTTGCATGGAGTGAGGGGTGACAATATTATATATTTACAGGGGGGAAAAATTGTGATATTCATATTCTATTCCATAACCAAAGTCGCGAAATAATGAAAACAGTCCAGGTGTTGATGTATATAAAAGGGGCCCATCCTTTTTGAAGGCGGTAGCTTGTGAATATTGAATACAATCTGTTTTTTAAAAGTGAGTGGCTCGATAATCTTTCTCGGGATTGATTTTGATTATTGAACGTTGACATTGACTATTAACCATTAATCGAAAACTGTTAACTGTTTATTGGTAACAATTGCCTATGAACTATTGACCACTGAGCCTTGACCATTCCCCGGATAATTGAAAACGTGTTTTTTTGATAAATCAGTGAAGATAACAAGGAGCTTGCGGTATGAGTGAACAAGAACAACATCCAGAGGCAAAAGAGACCGGTCTGGAGGTGGCAGTTATTGGTATGGCTGGACGGTTCCCCGGTGCCGGGAATATAGATGAATTTTGGGATAATCTAAAAAACGGGGTAGAATCCATTACTTTTTTTGGTGACCAGGAGTTGGAGGAAGCCGGGATTGACAAACAATCCGTTAAAGACCCTCATTATGTCAAAGCTAATGGAGTTTTGGCTGATATTGAGTATTTTGATGCTGCGTTTTTTGGTTTTACTCCCAAAGAGGCGGAAATCCTGGACCCCCAGGTGCGGTTGTTTCTTGAATGCGCCTGGCATGCATTGGAGGATGCTGCTTATGATCCTGATACCACCAGGGGATTTATCGGTATTTATGCGGGAGCGTCTTCTCATTTTACCTGGCAAGCTCTGACTACGTTATCCGGTGCCGACAGCACCATTGATCCGTTTGCTGCTGTGCAGTTGAAAGAAAAAGATTTTATGAGTGTTCATGCGTCTTACCGGTTCAATCTAAAAGGTCCTTCTATCATAATGTCCACTGCGTGTTCCACATCATTAGTGACGGTTGTGCTGGCCTACCAGGGTTTATTAAGCGGTGAATGTGATATAGCTCTAGCAGGAGGTTCCACAGTACGGATACCCCAGGAAACCGGCTATTACTACCAGGAAGGGATGATTGCTTCACCGGACGGCCACTGCCGGGTTTTTGATGCCAAATCCGCAGGTACCATTTCAGGGAATGGTGTCGGTGTCGTCGTACTGAAACTCCTGGAAGCAGCCCGGAAAGATGGGGACCATATTTATGCAGTGATAAAAGGCTCCGCCATCAATAATGATGGACTCAGGAAAGCCGGTTTCACGGCTCCCAGCGTGGATGGACAGGCAGAAGTGATTAAAGCAGCCCAACGCATGGCTGAAGTTCCGGTGGAAACGATTACTTATATGGAAGCCCATGGAACCGCTACCGCCCTGGGAGATCCCGTGGAAATAGAAGCTCTAAAGCTTGCCTTTGATACGGAAAAAAAAAGGTTTTGCGGGATTGGCTCGGTTAAAAGCAATATCGGCCACCTGGACAGTGCAGCCGGGATTGCCGGTTTTATTAAAACCGTGCTGGCCCTTAATCATAAACGTATCCCCCCCAGCCTCCATTTTGAAACCCCAAACCCTAAAATTGATTTTCAAAATAGTCCGTTTTATGTAAATACACAATTAAAAGAATGGCAAACCAATGGTTTTCCCCGGCGGGCCGGTGTCAGTTCCTTTGGCATCGGCGGCACCAATGCCCATGTTATTTTAGAGGAAGCACCTGTCATTGGTCAGCGGTCAGCGGTCATTGGTGAAAATAAAAAAGAGCGGGAAGATCAATTAATTTTATTATCTGCTAAAACAGAGAACGCATTGAATCGGGCCAGCGAAAACCTGGTGAGTTATTTAAAAGAAAATCTTGTTAATCCCGTTAATCCTGTAAATCCTGGTCTAACCCTGGCCGATGCAGCCTATACGCTGCAGGTGGGCCGGAAGCGGCTGCCTCATCGACGAATGGTGGTCTGTTCTACAGCGGCAGAGGTTATCGAAGCGTTATCTACACCTGGCTCTCCCCATCGCTATACCTTTTTCTCAACGGATGATAAACGGTCGTTGATTTTTATGTTCCCGGGGCAGGGATCCCAGTATGTGAACATGGGCCTGGAACTCTACCAGAAGGAACCCATATTTCGGAAAGAAATGGACCGCTGTTTTGCCCTCATGCTGGGGGTCCCAATTAAAGAAATTCTTTATCCCTCCTCTGTGTCATCTGTGGCAGAAAAAATAGACCAAACCGAAATCACCCAGCCTTTGATTTTTGCTTTTGAATATGCGCTGGCTAAGTTGCTCATGGCCTGGGGCATCACCCCGTATGCCATGATAGGTCACAGCATCGGCGAATACGTGGCAGCTCATCTCTCTGGGGTTTTTTCTTTGGAAGACGCCTTAACGTTGGTGGCGCTGCGGGGGAAATTGATGCAGCAAATGCCCCCCGGCGCCATGTTAAGCGTTCCCCTGGCGGAAGACGATTTGATTCCTTTATTAAAGCGTGACCAACATGCTGATATTGCCCTGGCAGCAGTTAATAACCCGCTTCTTTGCACGGTTTCCGGGCCTGGTGCTGCCATTGACGCTTTTGAGAAACAATTGAAAGAAAAAGGCCTTAATTGTCGGCGTCTTCATACCTCACATGCGTTTCATTCGGCCATGATGGACCCTATATTGGAACAATTTGCAGCAGCAGTCCGGGAGGTACGGCTAAACGAGCCGAAAATTCCTTATATTTCCAACCTCACCGGTCATTGGATCACTGTCGATCAGGCCGTTGATCCTGCTTACTGGGCCAACCATCTGCGCCGCACCGTCAGGTTTGCCGACGGCGTGACCCTGCTGCTCAAAGAAGAAAATTCCATATTCCTGGAAATTGGTCCGGGGATGGTGTTAAGTACCTTTGTGAGCAAACACCCGGATAAGACCCAGTTGCAAAAGGTGCTGAACCTTGTCCGTCATCCAAAGGAGAAATTATCAGACCATGCCTTCCTGTTGGGCAAGGTTGGTCATTTGTGGCTCTATGGACAAACCATTGATTGGAAAGCGTTTTATGCGTCTGGCGGGGAAGACGTAAAACCTCAGCGTCTATCCATGCCCCAATATCCCTTTGAAAAACAGCGTTACTGGGTAGAGCAGGAAAACCTGCGGCTGCCGCAGCAGATACCTCAAAAAACCGACATGGCTGACTGGTTTTACCAGCCTTCCTGGAAACAGGTCCGGTTACCGGAACCTAAAACCGATATACCTTCTCATCCGTCTGTTTGCCTGGTTTTTACACCTGGAAAAGGCCCCGGTTCAACGTGGGCACGTTTATTGGCAGAGCAGGGGCTGGAAGTGATAGAAGTGAAAGCAGGCAGCACGTTTGTCCATGATGCGCATACCCCCAACTGCTTTACCCTGGCGCCTGGAGAAGTGGATCATTATGACCGGCTCTTCCAGCACCTGGGCAATGAAAAAAGAGTGCCTCATTGGATTGTGCACCTGTGGAATGTCACGGAAGTCGAGGAGGGAAAAGAAATAGGTGAAGATATTAGCCCTGCATTGGAACAGGGATACTACAGCCTGCTGAACCTGGCCCATGCTATTGGCAAACACAATCCCGATGACACGATTCAAGTGGCAGTGGTATCCAACCGGCTGCAAAGTGTGATCGGGGAGCCCCTCCTGTGCATTGAGCGATCTCCCCTTATCGGGCCTGTCAAGGCTATCCCGTTGGAATACCCCAACATTCGCTGCCGCAGCATTGATTTTGATAAAAGCGAGGAGGAAGAAACCCTGATCGGTCAACTGGTAATGGAAATGAGGGTAAATAGTTTAGATAATATTATTGCCTTTCGGAATGGTATCCGTTGGGTCCTGGGAGTGGAGCCCCTGCAAATGCAAGGTTTTGGTGAAGAAGCCTCTCCGCATTTCTCCCGGCGGTTAAAACAGGGAGGTGTTTACCTGATCACCGGCGGGCTTGGGGGTATGGGGCTGGAATTGGCCGAATACCTGGCAGAGCAAGTTAAGGCCAGGTTGATATTAACCGCACGTTCTCCGTTTCCCCCG
>WVZO01000114.1:2589-3142 GCA_011772425.1 Candidatus Aminicenantota bacterium | reverse complement strand
TCCATGGGGGGTCGGAGTATCGGGCAGACCACTGAGTTCGCAGAAAGGGACAAGAAAGCAGCTCGGAATTTTGTGACTGCAACAAACAAAACAGGTCTTAAGCGTGTCATTTATCTGGGCGGACTCGGCGAGGCGGGAAAGGGGCTGTCAGAACACTTAAAAAGCAGAACAGAAGTAGCAAAAATTCTTTCACAAGGCAAGGCAAAGGAAACATTCCTGAGGGCGGCTGTTATCATAGGCGCAGGAGGAGCGTCCTTTGAAATGCTTCGCTATCTTGTGGAACGCCTGCCGGTCATGATATGCCCTAAATGGATCAATACACGGATTCAGCCTATAGCTGTAAGAGATGTTCTTGCGTACCTTACAGGCTGTCTTATGAATCATAAAACAGCCGGCCAAAAGTTCGACATCTGCGGCCCTGATATACTTACGTATAGGGAAATGATGAACCAGTATGCTGAAGCACGAGGTCTTGCCAAAAGGCTGATTATTGATGTTCCCGTATTAACACCCCAACTCTCGGCCTACTGGGTTGACCTTGTTACCCCAATAT
>WVZO01000114.1:0-2451 GCA_011772425.1 Candidatus Aminicenantota bacterium | reverse complement strand
ACATGATATCAAAATCATAGCCTATTGTTTTACTTAACAATTTCCTAAAATCCCTGAGATTTATCGAACCGGCATGGGAGCCTTTCTTCTTCTTGCTGTCCTGGCTGCTGTAATCTACAATAAGTGGTCCGTCTTTTCTTTTCCATGTATCATGAGATAGCGTGAAGGCCTTCATAAAGCCAAGGTTTCCGGGATTGCAATTATGGTGAAGAGTGTCGAACACAACCGGCGCGCCGGTATCCCTGTGCACCGAAATACAGTCCTTTATTGAATAAATTCTTTCATCGTTTTCAATTGCCAATCTTTGTCTTATCTTTTGCGGCAACCGGGCGTACCGTTTTACGAATCTGTCCATGCTTTTTGGCTTGTCACCATAAGCGCCACCGATATGTATCTGTATCTTTGCTGTGAGGTCAGTATTGAGCAGGTCAAGCACCTCAGCGTGATACCCGAGCTCTGCTGAGCTTCTATTGAATATGTTTCTGTCAGTAGAGTTTATAATTGTAAACTGGTCGGGATGCATTGAAACCCTCATCCCGTGTTTTTTTATAAAGTTTCCGATTTCCCTGAATTCTTTTTTAAACGCCTTCTGCCACGGAAATGTGCAGACCGGATGAGAAGCGAAAGGGATCAAATCAGATGTTATTCGGAAAAAAAGAAGATGATGCTGAATATTAAACTTAAGGATTTCCATAAGACACGCAAGGTTATTCTGTACAATAGAATGCATCCGTTCTGCGGAATAAGAAGCAAGCCTGAATGTCCGTGAACTCCTGCAGGGAAGAGAAAGATTAATGCAGGGATACCCGACTCTCATGAAGTTTTATGACGCATGCCACTCTGTGACCTGCTGGAAACTGTTTACATGCAGGCAGTATTCTACTTTTACCTTGATTATTGCTGTGGTTGTTGAGTTGATAAATAATCTGAGGTCAGGATGCTTTTTGNNCTGTGGTTGCAGAATTGATAAATAATCTGAGGTCAGGATGCTTTTTGGCAAGTATACCGGCAAACTCTTTCCTTTTTTTAGAGCTAATAGTGTGTGCATTTCCCTGAATCGTTACCGCCTCTGCCTTTAGGTAATCTTGAGAGATATTTTTCGCGGTGTGTATAAGAATAGAGACATTTTTGTTTTTTACGATATTTTTGTATTTGCGGGTTTTTTTGGGTGTTGCAAATATGATATTCTTTACATCCGGTGTCAGGGCAAAAGCCACAAGCGATGTGTACGGCCCTGTACCTGACACAGTTGCAAGAACCGCATGGCGCTGTTTTTTATTGATAACCTTGAGACGTGCTGGCACGTCTGCCGTGCCTTGTGATTTTTGTTTCGGTATCTTTTTATCCATAGGGTTTTCCCCTTTAATTCATTACGTAAATAACATATGTCAGATATGTTGCAAAAGAAACCCAGAGCAGGTAAGGCAGTAATAATATCGACGATGCCTTTGAATAAGGCCAGGTCAGAACCATAAGCAGGCCAACCGTAATCAATATAAGAAGAGAATCTATGACAGCAAGGCCGATCATGTGCCTTGTAAAGAAGATATAACTCCATGCTGTATTGACGATACCGTTAAAAATAAATACCCCGATAATCAGCCAGAAAGCTTTGCTCTCCCTTCCCCGGTTGATAAAAAGAATCAGCGATATTGCGGAAAGTACAAAGATAATTGTCCAGACAATACCGATAAAACTTCCGGGTGGAGTATACGACGGTTTTGTAATCGAGGGATACCATTCTGTCAACCCCTGGCCGGTAAAAGTCCTGCCCACTACCATAACGCCGAGATAGAAAAGCGGGGATATAATATAATGAAGCTGTTTACTCATATCCGGTTATCTCATCACAACAAGATACCACACAAGCAAAAAAACCTCGCTCCACCAGCCGATAAACGAGATTATAAAACTTATAATAATCTTTATCTGGAGCGAATCAGGCAACAGCTCCTTTTCCCTCCCTTCGCGCTCCCGGTTCAGCAGGAAGGGGCTTACGTAAAAAGAAAGAAACAGCCCGTTTAGCACGAGAACAACTGCAATTACAGCCTGAAGAAGAGGAATTCCGGTAAGTCCGATATCACGGTAAGTTATAGCAGCGCCGGTGATTGCCAGTAAAAGTCCTAACCATATCAATGGTTTGGTAACTTTATGTGTTCTGGTAGTTGCCTCAGTCCAGTAGGGAGACTTACGTCCCAGAGCGCCGTGTATATCAATAACTGTTACTGCGCCGAGCCCTATGATAAAGCCGGCAATGAAAATAAAAACACCGAGTACATCAAGCCAAGGCACAGGGTTTGCACCTGCTGAAAAAAATGTGGCGATTGAGTCCATAACAAATTTTATCCCTTTATTTCTAAGTAATTAAAGTTCCTCCCCTATAAGAGGTAATACCTTATCCACTTTAAACACAACAAGGAATTTAGGTCCTTTTGCCTTGTCCTCTTCCGG
>WVZO01000240.1 GCA_011772425.1 Candidatus Aminicenantota bacterium | reverse complement strand
TCCACATATTGAAGAATCGCCCGTAAAAACATCCGCTTACTGAACTGGTATTTCAGGTGGAGTTCACCCTGGTTGGCGGTGTAGAGCCGCTGTGAATGCACCCGCATCCGCTCGAAGGTATATGACAGATACAAACTCCAGTGGAGACCGATATCATATCCAAATCCCGGCTGGATGTGGAACCGCTTTCCCGGACGTGTATTGGCGTAATCAATACGGTCTCCCCAACGGATATTGCACCAGGCATGCATGGTCCCGATGGGATTCATGCAGTGATGCAGGAAAAACTGGTTCTGGTCAAAGGTCAAGCCATCGTATACCTCCCGGTTATTGGAGAAATTAATAAACGAATGCATATCCAGGGGACCTGAATATGTAAATGCAAACGAAGCCACCTGTTTGAGCAGGTTACCGTCCTCATCCGCCAGCCGATCAAAATCCCCTTCCAAAACAAAGTCTGTCCACCACTTCCCCGGTTTTGCATACCAGGCATAGTCGGCACCGCCGTAAAAAGCACGGTAACCCACCCGGGGAATAAATCCTATATCCGCCCGGAAGTCTTCACCTATTTCACTATACCCTCCATAAAAATCCAGGTTGCGGGTATCGTGGATATAAAGAATGTCCAGGGCTTTATCGTCGAACCTCCCCAGCGGCTGGGCAAACTCTACTGCCGTGTCCTCCGGGTACCGGGTGCTGGAAGCCAACACCTGCATGATAACCCGGTCATTGGAAGTAAAACGTAAATTGCCGTCAATCCCTGCCACGCGGTTGTAATAATCCCCGCCTTGACGGTTGGTGAAAAGGGCACCCACGGTATATTTATTGCCGAAATCCCGGCGGTACCGCAGCACCGCGGCTGTAGAATCCATACTCAACGATGTGGAATCAGAGGACTGGAAGCCGGGAAAGATCAGGTTGGTAAGGGTGTCACGCACCACATAAGCACCAATCGTATTTGCCCCCTCTTTGCCGGAGAGTTTAATCCCCCAGGAAGGGTCCCGCATTGTACGGGTATAAATTACCTGCAAAGGAGAACTAAAAAAATCACCCCCCTCGGTGAAAAACGGCCGCTTCTCAGAATAAAAAAGGGCAAAGGGTTCATTGATATCCAGCTGCAAGGAGTCGGCTTCTACTTGCGAGAAATCCGGGTTCACCGCGGCACTAAACGTCAGGTTGGGCGTGAAACCCCAACGGGCAGTGATACCGGCTTCAACTTTTTTATCTTCCACAAAAGGACCCTCGATATCATCCTCTCGTTCCCTGGAGATATGCCCCACCAATGTGGGATCAAATTCCAGGTTTTTCCCCGGTTTAGCCCCTTTGAATCCCACCAGTTTTATCGATTGGCACAGGTAGCAGTTGTTATTCCTGTCACGGGGAAAGGTACCTATGTGGTGTCTCACAGTCCTGGGATAACTGCGAACCGCATCAAATCCCCACACCTGGTCCCCCTCTTTACGCTGGAACCTGAGGGAGCTAAAGGGGATGGACATCTCCACAAAATACCCCTGCTCATTGATACGGCCCCCGGAATCCCAGATGGCATCCCAGTCCCCCCCGGTGTCATCGCCGCTGGTCTCGATAAAATCCGCTTGCACACCAAAAGGAGTGCATAAAAAGTCAAAGGAACGACGTTCATCATTGAAGGTATCCAGGATAACTCCCACCCAGTCCTGGAGTCCCAGTTCATCGCGGTCACTGATGCGGGCACGGATTTTTGCCGGCTCCGGGTCATAAGCGCGAAACGCAACATAAAGATGGGTCTTGCTGTTGGCCAAAAGAACTTCGGTCCTTACCGGCGGTGGAATGTTCTCACCCGGCCGGACCTCATAGTTCAACTCCAGCACTAAGGCTTTCTCCCAAACTTTTTCATTAAGGATACCGTCGGGCTTTATTTTCCCCTCCACCAGCGGGACCTGGTAATGCTTGTTGGATTGGGCAGCACCTTGATGGTTAAAAAGAAACATCACCCCGATAAACAAAAACACTGTGAATACGTTTACAAATCTTTTCATATTTCAGCTCCTTTCAAACTTTTTAACTTTTATTATACGAAAAAAATGAAAAAAAAGTTTACCCTTCTATTCAATTTTTGCCTCCGGCGGCCAGAAACCTTTTTGTAAAAAGGTTTCTGGACTTCCAAAAATTTTTTATATGCGGACAGTCATCGGTATGTGTTTCATACATCTAGCCCCATTGAAGCCGCTTGTATTCCACTTATCAAAAGTTTTGCGGATGTTTCACGGTCCAGGGAAAAAAGAAAGAAGTTGAGAAGATAAGAAGGTAGGCAGATGAGTAAGGTGAAGGCTTCCCAACCCTTTGAAGAAACTTGTTTCATGAATGATTATGACATTCAATATTTCGAAGCACCTTCTAGTGTCGTGTCAATGCTGAAATGACGGATAAGAATAATAAATTCGAAATTCGAATATCGAAATTCGAAACAAATCCGAAATTCAAATGTTCAAATGTCCAAAACANNATATATTGATGTATTTTTACACATCTTGTGCGTCATTTGAGGCTTGACGTGACACTAGCGATTGGGGTCATCTTAGGAAGCCTTCGAGATGGCCCAAAGGGCCTTCTTAGGGTGCCCTCGCCGAGGGCCTGGTCGCCGAAGGCAAATGAAAAATTCGTCTGTCCACTTATCCCTCTATATCGAAAATTATTTGCCGATATAGGCCAAACTGTTTTCTCCGGCAATGCGGCCGGAATTAATGGCAAACCCCAGGGCACCGCCGCTGGTGAATATATCATACGCCAACCCGTACATACCGCCGGCACAGTTACCTACTGCATATAGGCCGGGAATAACATTAGCATCGGTATCCAGGACTTCGGTTTTGTGGTTGATCCGGATACCTCCCAACGTGGTAAAAATGTGCAGGATCGATTTGACCGCATAAAATCTTTTCTTTTCCACTGGCTGCAGGTATTTTCGCTCCTTGGCAAACTCTTTATCATGATGTTCTTTGCAGGACCGGTTATAGGTTTTCACTGCAGCTCCCAATTGCGTGCGGTCTACATTGATTTTATCCGCCAGTTCATCGATGGAATTGGCAGTAAAAGCTTTTCCTTCATTAATACCCCTTGTCAGTTCTTCCTCCAGGCGATCCAGCTTTGTGGTTACCGGCACAAACACTCCCAGGGAAACATCTACACCCTCCTGGATCAATTGTTTTTTTACCTTTTCATCGAAAATAGTAAACATAACCCCGTTTTTTTGATTGGCCAGGGTTTGAGCAGCATAAGGGAATGTGAAAGCCACGGTTTCATCACAAAACCGCTGGCCGTCGAGGTTTACCCAGAGCAGTGGTTGAAAAGCAGCAGACCACAAATGAGACGTGGGCTTCTCTCCGGGTACGCAGGGGATGGCCAGGATAACATGGGTATCTTTTGGAGCAGCCTTTACTTTCCAGGCCATTTGGATGTGATCCCCGGTTTGAGGCATGGGAACCACAGGAGGTGCAGCGAAAGCAAGGCCCGAATGCTCTCGTACCATTTCCGGGTTGGCGGCAAAACCACCACCGGCAATAATCACTGCCTTTGCGCCAGCCTGGACGGATTTTCCCTCTTTTGTCCGGGCGATGACACCGGTAACCCGGTTCTTCCGGTCCATTACCAGCTCTACTACCGGAGTTTCCGCAAACATGCCAATGCCTTTTTTTTGTAATTGTTGAGCCATTACCTGGATAAGGGCTTTGCCTCCACCTTTCATTAAATGCCAGGTCCGGGGGCCGTTGGGCCACAGTGCAGCAGCGTTGGTATACTCCACCCCCATATTCATCAACCAATCGATGGTATCGGCGGATTTATCGATAAACGCTCTCACCAGCCGGCTGTTGGCGCTCCAATGGGTGCCTGACATATGATGCTTAAACGCACTGTCCCGCGTTATGCCCACATAATCCCGCTGCTGTATAATGCTTTCGGCAGCAAACATGCCCTCGGAAAATAACGAGTAACCACCGGGGAAAGGCATCTTTTCAAATACCACAACCTTTGCTCCACCGGAGGCTGCGGTTAATGCAGCACTTAAACCCGAGGAACCTGCCCCTACCACCACTATATCGGTTTCCATTTTTTCAGGGGGCGTGGGATTGTTCAATCCTTCATTCTTACTATTCATTAAACTTACCTCCTTACGTTATTTTAATCATTTTACATTCGTAATCTTTTTCTCATCTTTTTTCCCCTCAAAAAACCTTTCTAATCATTTCCTTTTCCTTTCACAATAAGTAGAGAAAAGAGAGTAAGCCGATGGGCAGATTCGAACTGCCGACCTTTTGATTACGAATCAAGCGCTCTACCAACTGAGCTACACCGGCTTAATAGTAACTTTTCGGCCTATAATTATAGGCGATTTTATCACTTTTGTCAAAGTATTTTTGTTGTCCGTTAAAATTCAAAAAAACAGGTGAAATACTTCTTTGCCGGAGAGTTTTTCATTACATTTCGGGCAGCGTTTATGATATAATTAGCAGTGGAGATACAATAAAAATGCGGTTTGACAGACAAGAAAAAGAAGCATTAAAATATGCCCTTCAGAATTTTAGAGGCAAGGTTTTCTTATATGGTTCCCGATTAGATGACAGCAAAAAAGGCGGCGATATTGATATAATGCTTATCCCTGACCAAAATGCCAATGCGTTGGATTTGTCCATTGAAATCCAAAAACGCTTTTTTACAAAGTGTGAACAAAAACTGGACGTTCTCGTATACAGGGAAGACAACCCTTTTTGTCAAGAGGTGATGAAACATGCAAAAAGACTTGATATCCAATCAATTTCATGACATTGAAAAAAGTCGGGACTTGTTACAAGCCTCTGTGGATAAATATATTCCCTATGATGTTGAACATATTTATACACCTGACGAATTGGAATATTATGATTCCCTGTCATTCCGGTTTGAGAAATGCGTGGAACTAACTCTCAACTTTTTCAGAAGCCTGGAACTTTTCCTGGATTTAAAGCAAAGCGATACCATGCGGGATAGGCTCCTGGCGATGCAAAAAATAGAAATCGTGGATGATATCGACTTCTGGAAAGAGGCGCGATTGCTGCGCAATAAGGTTGCCCATGCGTATTTACCGGATGAAATAAAGGATATTTACCAAAAAATCTTTGACAATTCCAAAAAAATATTTGCTACCATTGAACGAATCAAGGTCTACTTAACCACCAGGGTCGAAAAAAAAGAACAGGCGGTCAAAGAGTCTGAAGGCACCCATGGGGATGAGAAAGAAAGTGAGGAAAAAGTAGAAAAGATACCATTCAAAAAATAAGCGAATATTTGCTTTGAGCCACGAAGGTACACGAAGTTACACGAATCCCCGGCGCGTTGTGGATTTTTTACCTTTTTGCCTGGCGACTTTTTCCCTCAAAAATCCAAATTTCAAAGTCCCATCCCTGGGATTAACGGTCAATTGCCGATGGTTTTCAGTGAAACAGGAAACCTTGAATTTTGAACTTTGGACAAAGGACGGGTTGACAATTTCATTAAACCATTCTACTATTAAAGCATGGCAGAAAAAGAAATTAAAATAATGAGCAGCAAGGAGTAAAAAAAATGGAAATTCATGAACTGATTATTGAAATGAAGCTGCTGGAGCGTCGTTTGACACTCTATGAGGAGAAGTATGGTGTTCTCAGTGAAGACTTTTATTCCGCCCTTATAGCAGGCGAATTGTCACAATACGACGCTTATGATGAGACTCGCGCCGATTTTAGCAGGTGGAAAGGAATTTATGAAACATGGATGAGACGCAAAGAAGCTTATAGAAAGCAAATTCAAAAACGTAAATTGTCTGAGACAATGCGTCTTCAGCCTGCATATTAAAGATGACAGAAAGTCCCCTGACATCACTTATCAATTACAGCCAATATATTGCAGATTTGCTTAACCGCCCTACTGTAGAACATTCCACTTTGGCGGTTTGGTCTGACAGTCCATATACAGGAGTAGCTGAAGGCGAAGTTTTTTTCAAAAACGGTTTTCGGTTACGCGTGAGAGAGGAATTGGATTTCAGTGAAAGCATAATCACGTCGTATGGCTACGAAGTATACCAGGGTACTGAACGATTGTACTGGTACGACGATTTTCCATACCCAAAGGACTCGAATTTGGCGTCAACATACCCACATCACAAACATGTTCCGCCAAACATCAAACACAATCGCATTACCGCCCCGGAGATCAGTTTTACCCAATGCAATCTTCCTGTGCTTATTCGAGAAATTGAAGAACTCACAAAGATATGAACGATGTATAAATATAGAAAATCTCCTGACTGACACTAAAAATCTCTTAATTCGCCTTTCCAGTTAGTTGGAATTACCTTTGGGCATGGCGACGTTTTCCCTCAAAAATCCAAATTTCAACGTTCCGCCCCTGGATTCAAACACTGGGCCGGATTTTTCACACGCAGCGAAAAAAATGGCTTACACACTGGCAGAAATCATTCACACAAGAAAAGAAATGGTTCCCGCACCGGCAGAAATTATTCACACAGCGGAAGAAATGACTACCACACCGGCAAAAATCATTCTCACAAGAGAAGAAATCACTCCCACAACAAAAGAAATGGCTCCCACAGCGATGAAAATGACTCACACAACGATGGAAATCATTCCCACAGCGATAGAAATGACTGGCACAGTGATAGGAATCGTTCCCACAGCGATGGAAATGGTTCACACAACCGGGGGAACCGTTTTGGTTTTTTGAAAGATGGTTTTTGGGGCCAGTCCCCCCGACTTTTTCCTCAAAAATCCAAATTTCAAAGTCCCATCCCTGGATTCTGGATTCCGGCAGCAGTATCTTTTCTATTTCTCTTCGTGTTTCTTCGTGTAACTTCGTGGCTAACAAAAAAGAGATTATTCTCTGTGACCTCTGTGTTCTCCGTGGCTAAAAAAAGACTGTTTTTGGAAAGATGGTTTTTGGGGATTGTGGCAGAATTTTTTTCACTGAAGCGGTGGTTTCAACGGTTGGGGGAAAAATCAGCCCTTTTTTTGCTTGAATAGACATAAGGGAAAAGGCGAGGTCAAGCCGGAAGCCTGACCTCGCGTTTTCAACCCCCCTCCATTTGTTATTTTTAAACCTTTCTCCCTTGATATATGCAGCAGTTCCTCTTAAATAATGTTTTCTGCCTGGAGCATTTTTTTAGACCTTAGGCGATGCCACATACTTGCAAAAAAACTTATCGAGTACCTTTCCCAACAACATAATGATTTTTATCATTTTTCCTTTCATTTATATGATTCTAATTGAATTGAAAACGTTCCAGAACCAATCATCATTTTGTTACTCACTTCTTTTATAATTGATTTTATCGTACCAACCCCTGGAGCATACCAATTGTAATGCTCAACATTGATATCGGTCTTTCCAAATAACATTCCCATTCTTTCTTTCCTGCTTCCTACACCTTTAACCTTCACGCAACCTTTAAAAGTGCCGGCTGGAACAGTTATAACTTCATTTATACTTTCAATACTACATTTCAAGTTAATGGAAAAATTTTTTTGAAGCAGAATCGTCTGTGTTTCATAATTCCAGGTTGTACCAACTTTAATGGGATATTTTAGAAAATAGTTTGGAAGTGGTTTTATTTTTGGCTCAATTGAACCCGGTATTTGTGTTGCAAATTCAAATATTCCCTCACTATCTTTAGAAACAAAAACAAAACTGCTTAGCCCTAGCATGTCAATCTTCTGTGGTGTTACAATCTTGTCTTTCATTTTTCGTTGGGCAAAATTTGTTACAATTACTTTTTGCGTCCCGCCAGCTCCAAGCAAAGAACTCAAAGACATTTGATATTCCCAGGTTTTCCCTTCTTTTAAAGGATAATATGCTTCAGTACTCTCACTGAAAGCTATCAAATTCATAAAACAAGGTAAGACAATAATTAAAATTAAAAACCTAATATACTCTTTCATATTGAACTCCTTCTTAATGCAATTATTAACTTCACTGAATTAATTATTTACTTTAACCTGAAACTTAATCCTAATTCCCCACCCATTCCAGACCAATCTCCCAGGGCTGAATAATGGGACCTCAGAGATATTGCAAGCTTCGATGTTAGGTAGTACTTGATTCCCAGAATAGGGCTTAGATAAATGTTGGAAGAGCCCGCATCATTCCATTCAAATCCCCCAATATCAAATGAATAGGAATAGATGGAATACCCAACACTTAAACCGGCAAATAGATCGAGTTTTTCTACTTCTACTTTTGTAAAATGATAATAAATGTCAAAGGATGGGGTAATTAAAGACTCTGAAATCTTGACGTCAAATGCCTCATCACTCCAGAACGCAAACAACAGGCTGCCACCTATCCCGATATTTTGTGTTAATCCATATTCCAAACTAACACCAAAGTTAGGTGCATAGGAATAATAGGCAAACTGAGGCGTTAAAAAGAGTTGCCCCTTTCCAAATTCCTTCTCCCCAGCAAAAGCTGAAGAAACCATGACAAGAATTGACAAGACAATAATGAATCTTGTTTTCATGTTCATTTTTTTATCCTCCTTTTTATTTTATAGTCTTAAATTCAAAGCACTTTTTTATATCTCTTCTTTTTGGGGAAGCTTATTCCTTAAATTTAGGCATGATATTTATTTTAATGGTCTTTTTCGTTAACTCTCCGTTCTCCTCTCTGCTGAGGAAGACCAATTGATATTGCCCTATAAATCCGGGTCCCGGCTGCCAGTAGAAAATCCCTCTTCCTGTATCTAAAGTTGAACCCACAGGCAGCGGCTTCAATCGGTTCCCAATTACATGGTGACCTCTCCATTGTGAACAGCCCAAATCTATCTCTACCCGTTCCAATTCCCTGATTTCGATATGGATATCACCTTTCTCATCAGGATAAATTTCCTGTGGCATTGAATCCCAATTACAGCCTTTCCCTATTATCACCGGTCCAAAACTATCAACAGGAATCGAGGATACTCTTTTGTCAACAGATTCATCTCCCAATGTCCACTGAGCATTACTAAGTGACAGTTGACCGGTGGTACCAGTGTTTTGAATGGTAAAATAACGGCTTCCAATACCGTCTGTGTTTCCAGCGTTATCTGTTGCTACCCACTGGATGGTATGCACACCATTTTCATAGGCAGTGGTATCCAGGTAAAAATAACCGATGGCTCCATAACTATTGGAATATCCGGGGAATAAATTGGCAATATCGGCCCTGTAGATATTATAGATAGGATGACCGATGTTTACACCGTCTACATAGACTTTAATGGTTGAACCGTCTGTGGGGATATAATTGGGCTGCGGGGTTAATACCCAGCCCCAGTTTATGAAGCTTCTGCCTGAAGCAGTGCCGCCCTGTGTGGGTGTGTCAATAGCCCCAAAAGGTTTGAACGCATTGGCATTATCTACTAAAATTGTTTTTGTCCCAAGTGTTACGTGGTTTCCCTCCATATCTGTTGCAATGGCGTGTATGGTAAAAATACCATTCCCATTATTGGGGAGGAAATTGGTCAGCAGCATATAGCCCCAGCCACCTTTGTAATTATTCGGATAATTTGGATAAGCCTGTTCCACATCCGGCCGGGCGCCTTCTACAAAAATCGCATCACCGATGTAGACTTTATCATTACCTTTGGTTCTATAAATTTTAACACTCTCCACGCCTATATCATCCAGGACCCATCCTGTAACAGCAATACTGCTGTTGACTGTTGAGCCGTCGATAGGTGTTGCGAAGTCTCCAAAGGGAACAGATGTCTGATTTAAATTATAAACATTTAATGTAACCATCGATGTCAGGGGTGAATTAGTGGCATTTGGGTCTGATACAGTTATTGTTCCTGTATAGGTTCCCGCGGCTAATCCTAATGAGTCAACTGAGACGGTAACAATTCCTGATCCTGTTCCTGAAGTTGGAGTGCAGCTTATCCAGGGTTGATTCTCTGATACTGACCAATTCAATGTTCCAGTCCCGTTATTGCTAATCATTATATTTTGAGAACGGCCAACTATTCCTGATGTTGTACCTCCAAAATTTAGAGTAGTTCGATTCAGGGAAATTTCTGTAATGTTCGAATTCGTTATTGGAGACCCAAATATCTCTATTTCTCCAATAAAAAGCCAATCTTCTTTCCACATCGTTCTAGTCTTTTCAAATTTTATCACCACGCTAGATGCATTTATATCTCCTGTATGCTCTGTCCAAGCTCCAGAGTAAGAAGTACCAGGATTAGTTGAGGTTCTTGCAAAAGGTGATTCCATAATATCAGCATTCCATGAGTCTGCAAATTGACAATTGCCCATGTTATATCTTATCTTATTAATTTTATAGGCTCCTTGTAAATTAATATTTACAGTCACTATCATCAACTGATAATAATCATCATTCACCCAAGCAACGCAACCGTCTTCAATTCCCGCGGATACAGATTGATAGTTCAAACTTCCATCTGTCGCATCCGAAGGCCATTCTCCAACATGATCTTGGTAATCATCTGCTCCATTTGTAGTAACTAAAACTGGTTTTCCCCTTGCAACATTAGTATACTGAACGATAGAGAATGTCGAATTACTTGTATCCGAGGGGCTACCATCAGATGCTCCGCTAATTCTGATCATGCAATTAGTGGATGGAGTTTCGGGTACTGTCCAGAAATAACTTCCATCATTAGAGGTTGAGGAAATAACAATTGACCAACTACTGCCATTGTTGGTTGAATATTCTATTTTTACATTACCCACTGTTCCGGTTGTGGTCCAGGTAATGGTGTGAGAACCACCTGCCTCCAAACTTTCTCCTCCATTTGGAGAGATTACTGTGACACTTGGAGTTGTCCCCCCACATTGATCTTGATGGGCTTCCCAATCTGGGTCATGGCTGTCAAGCCATGCTCTAAGGGTTGGATCAGTTGCATAGAGACAATTATAGCCAATATCTAAAGTATATATTGCTGTTAAATTTGTCAAACTTAAAGGGATGATACCACTCAGTTTGTTATGGCTCAAGTCAAGAGTCACCAAATCCCAGAGATTGCCTAATTGAGAAGGGATGCTGCCGCTACGTTGGTTATTGTTCAGCCAAAGCTCCCCCAACCAATCGTTATTGCCTAATTGAGAAGGGATGCTCCCGCTCAGTTGGTTATCAGACAGATCAAGAACCGTCAAGCTGAGATTACCTAAAGTATAAGGGATGCTGTCGCTCAGTTGATTGTTGGACAGGAAAAGCTCCTCCAAATGGGTGAGATTGCTTAATTGAGAAGGGATGCTTCCATTTAGTTTATTGTTTGACAGAGAGAGAAATCTCACATTTCCAGAATAACCCACCTTAACCCCAAACCAACTACCTTCAGTCCCCGGCATGGCAAATCCATCGGTATGCAAAGGTGGAGTTTTCCACCCACTATTATTTATCCAACTGTCCCCATTGGTTCTGTTATACAATGCAATTAATGCAGCGCGCTCTGAAGCAGGTATTGCACCGTGGATAAATCCTGAAAATTGGGAAAGTATAAATGCGAATATAAATAAGATAATTCGTTTTTTCATGATCTCTCCTATTTTAATAAAAGTCCAAAATAGTTTTCTCATTTTTTTCCTCCAGGAATGAAAGGCATTTTTCGTGCCAATAGTTTAAAATTTGAAAAATATGATTATGAAATGATTCTTAAAAATTGATTAAAATGGAATCAGTCCGAAGATTCGGACTGAAGTCCGGATTTTCGGACCGGATAGAGGTAAAAACGGTTACGATTTATTACGATTGATCCCGTGTTCTTTTATTTTACTGAATAAAGTGGAACGGGAAATCCCTAATTCTTCGGCGGCTTTTTCATAATTCCAGCCGGAAGCCAATAGCTTTGCTTCAATGGCCTCTTTTTCCTTTTTTTTCAGGATTTGAGACAGCGTTTCTTGTTCTGCTCCTCCCTCTGGATTGTTTTCTTTTGAGTTCTGCATGATATTGTTTTCTTCTAAATACATTTCTATTTCTTCTTCGGATACAAGTTCAGAACCGGAAAGCACGGCTATTTTTTCCATCAGGTTGCGGAGTTCACGGACATTTCCCGGCCAGGGATATTCTACCAGTTTTTCAATGGCTGCGGGTGTTAACTGTATGGGGGGCCGCTTGCGTGTCCGGCAAAGTTTATTTAAGAAATAATCCGCCAGCAGGGGAATATCTTCTTTCCTTTCCCGTAAAGGAGGAATATGAATGTTAATTACGCTTAATCTGTAAAAGAGGTCATCACGGAACTCTTTCCGCTGTACAGCCGATTTCAGGTCGCAGTTGGTAGCGGCTATTATCCGCACATCTACTTTGATGTAATCATTCCCGCCAAGCCGCTGAATCTCTCCATTTTCAATTGCCCTTAAAATCTTGGGTTGAATTCGAAGCCCCAACTCCCCGATCTCATCAAGGAAAAGTGTACCGCTGGAAGCCAGTTCAAATTTTCCTTTTTGCTGCCGTAAGGCGCCGGTAAAAGAACCTTTTTCATGGCCGAATAGTTCCGATTCCAGCAGGTCTTCGGGAATAGCTGAACAGTTGACGGTAATCAGTGGATTCCCCACTCTCTCGCTTTGCAGATGGATGGCCCGTGCCACCAATTCCTTACCCGTGCCGCTGTCACCGGTAATCAATATACGCGAATCAGTGTCAGCCACCTTCTCGATCGTTTCAAAAAGGTTCTTCATTTTAGAGGATATCCCCACCATCTGGTAACGCTCCAGGGCATCCTGTACCAGGTAGGTTCTCTCTTTTTCCAGCCTCGAACTTTTCAGGGCATTTTCCAGGGTAATCAAGATTTTTTTCGATTCAACGGGTTTTTCAAAAAAATCGTAAGCTCCTAATTTAGTAGCTTTCACGGCTCTGGTAATAGTACCATGGCCTGTAAGCATAATTACCGGCAAAAGCGGTTTTTCCCGGTGAATTCTTTTTAAAAGCTCGATGCCATTTGTATCGGGAAGCATCAGGTCCAGGATAACAGCATCAACGGGCGAATCGCTGAGTGCTTTTTGAGCTTCCTGTCCGGTTTCAGCAGTAAAAACATTGTAACCGTTATCTTTCAATATCGACGAAAGTGTGGAGAGAAGCCGGATCTCATCATCCACTACCAGTACATTACCTTTACTCTTTTTTTTCATTGAACATCATCCTTGAATTAAAGATAAATTTATGGCAAATTCTTTACCGGGAGATACAAGGCAAATTTGGTTCCAACTTTTTCCTTACTTTCCACTTCGATCCAGCCCTCGTGAGATTCGACAATCCGTTTGGCAATAGCCAGACCGATGCCGGTTCCCTCTTTTTTATTGGTATAATGAGGGTCAAATATTTTGTCCAGATTATCCTTGGAAATTCCGCAGCCGTTGTCTTCAATCTCAATACTAATGATATTTTTCTTTTTCTTATGAGTTAACATTTCATGAAATGCTGTAGTTATGGAAACGGTTCCCCCTTCAGGCGCGGCATCAATGGCATTATCGATGATAATGGCAAGAGCTTCTTTTAATTGCTCTTCGTCTGCTAATAAAGATGGCAGCGATGTGGAAAAATTACAGGTAAAAGTAAATCTATCACTAAAAATGCTTCGGTAATTGTCCATCAACTCCGTGATTATCTTTGTGATTTCAATTTCTTGGAGCCGCAGGGATTGAACTTGCAAATATTTCATCAGGAAGCGGTTCATGAGTTTCAGTTCATTAACATCGGCCAGGATGGATTCGTTTATTTTCTTAAGTTTTATCAAAAACGTTTTGGATTGCCGCTTTTTTTCCAGCAAACCGTCGATTTTTTAGGTTTCCCACAGGATGGCGGTCAGGGGGGATTTCATTTTGTGCAGGACATCCTGGGCTGTTATCGTCCATTCGGGCCTGGTTTTCGTACTTTCCCGCAGTAACTCGAGAGAGCGTAATCTTGATTTTCTTGTTTGCTTCCAGCCGACGTATAAAAGACCGTTAAAAAAGACCATTCCCAGAAAGTAGAAGAGAAAAGGAGAACGAAAAAGTGCCAGGTAATCCTGGAATGGGAGACTTTGTTTCGGTGAGATCAAGTAGGTGTGATCTGCGGTCAAAACAAACGAAGTGGTTTGCCCATCACTTATCGGGATAATTGTGTCTGGTTCTTTTATTTCTTTTGGGATTTGATAGAATTGATAATTGAAAATAGTTTTTAATCGATGGTCAAAAATGCGGAGCGAATTGTCTGCGTACCAGGTAAAAATATAAGGTAAGGAATTTTCGTGAATTCTTTCTACCCCAATGATGCTTATATCAGCCTTTGATTTATATGTACAGTGTTCATTAAGGTTGTGGTCCCATATCCATAATCCACCTTGAGCATCGCTGGCGATAATTTCCAGGTGAGGGTCATTGTCCATGTTGACGACATAAAGACTGGTAAATGACACTCCGGGATAGTTTTTAGAGTTGATTTTTTTACTGCTCAATGCATCGTAAATCCTTACTTCACCGTGATCAGGATCGATTTTCCTGTGGCATTGAAGAGATGTTATGACCTCGAAACTCCCATCGCAATCTAAATCTTCGACAGCCAGTGATGCCCATGTAAAAGAACCCCCAACCTCATCGCACCACTTTTTGTTACCCTGGCAATCCAGAACCCCCACATAACTGGTATCATCATCCATACCGTTCCAGGAAACATGGTTTAGAGGTGCCTTGGCTGAAAAAATAATTTCCTTTTTTCCGTCATGATCGATATCCTTGACAATCGTCCTGAAGGGGATAGGTCCGAAAAGAAACTCCCATTTCTTTTTGCCTGAAAGCGGATCATGGGCGGCTATTCCCCGCGGCAGGCCGGCATAATCGGCATCCATTCGCCATACCACATCTTTTCGTCCATCGGCATCGATATCCTCAATTGCTGCGATTCCTGCAACCAATCTATCTTTAGGAGGAAGTATCGATAAATCTTCCAATTCCGTGCTTTTAAGGGTAATACCTCCTATATCCATCAGGTCTAAAACAACCTTTTTGTTTTCAACTCCGAGTAACGGAAGTACCGGTTCACCATTGTTAAAGTTGTCAATTTGATGGAATGATGAAAAATTCCGATTCTTTGGGATTTCCAATTCCTGGTCAAAAGCAAGTCCCAAGTAGGTTTTGCGAAATAGGGAAAAAATATATAAATGAGCCCACTTCGGAT
The DNA here is from genome assembly GCA_011772425.1 of Candidatus Aminicenantota bacterium. GTDB lineage: Bacteria > Acidobacteriota > Aminicenantia > UBA2199 > UBA2199 > JAKAGC01. The sequence continues at coordinate 12,741 of WVZO01000240.1, read as the reverse complement.
GACCAGGACTTTCAGAAACCACACCGATAAGGGAGTCGTGCTTGTCGCCTGGCAACTTAAAAGATTTAATACTTTCAATGGGTAAACCATAACTTTTTACAACCGAAAACCGTCTAGTCTCCATTGACCATTTTGAGAATGCAGAGAGAACCTGGATGAAAAGAAGAGTGTTAATGAAAAGGACGACCGCTATAAATAAGATTATTTTTACGCCTCGCATCATTGTATCCGCTGCTCCCAAAATCGTTTTTCCAGCTTTAAGAACGGATAAAGTTTAATAAAAATCCTGTGAAATGTCAATAGATTTCTGAATTTGGAGTGATGGAGTATAGCCTGCCTGTGCGTGTCAGCACGCATACAGGGAGTAATGGAGTAATAGAAAAAAGCTGTCCGTTCTATTGGATTTATGGAATGTTGGGGAAATAGAAAATCTTTCAGTGAATCCTTTTTACTAAAATAAAACTTCGCCAATCCCTTTTTCCCCGTTTTCGTGTTCATTTATCAATTCCTAATGCCTGCTCTATTCGTGAAATTTTTAAAATGGCTTTATGGAGGCCAAAATAAAGCCAGGCATATATAATCATTGAAATAAAAACACCCACACCCGTCAAAAAGATTCTACTATCAAATCCTCTAAACCCGGTATTTGCCTGGCTGCATATGATTATGGTTATAATAACTCCAGCTATAATGGTTAACCAACCTCCCACTGCTAGATAACCTCCATATTCAACTTTAGAGTCAACCTTTTGCCTTTGCATTTCAGCCGGTTTTTCTTTTTTCAAGTCAAAACCACAACTATAGCAAAAACTTGCTCCCTCGGATAATTCGGCTTTACAATGTGGACAATTCATTAGTTCCTCCTATTGTTTTTTCTCTTTAAAAGAGATGCATTTTTCTTGCCAATAGTCTAAACCTTGAAAACTTCGATTATGAAATAATTCTGGAAAATTAATTAAAATGGAATGAGTCCGAAGATTCGGATTGAAGTCCGGATTTCCGGACTGAATAGAGGTAAAGGAGGTTATGATTGGTTACACCTGATCCCGTGTTTTTTGAGATTACTGGATAAGGAATAAGGAGAGAATCCGGTTATTTTAACTATGGTTAAGTAATCCTGTTTTAGCCGCGAAGGCATTTACAATGCGGTAAAAAGCACGAAGGAACACGGAGGCCAGTTGGCAGTAAGAAGTAAGAAGTAGGAAGTGGGTTAATGATTGGTCATTGAGAAAACTGAAGAGAGCTGTCATTAGTCATTGGGAAAATTCAGGAGAACTGCCATTTGTCATTGGTCATTGGTGAAGGGAACTGGAAATTCATTCGTTTCGCACTTTCTCCAGCGGTAGGAACGTATTGTTTAGTGGTGGAAATGGTATACTTGAGTGGTGGAAATGGTGTCATCTAGCGGTGGAAAAATGAAAATGAAAGAGATTGAATCCCTCCTTCAACAATATAAATCACTTGAATTTGTCGTCGGTGTTTTACTTTTTTACTTTTTGGTTACTTAACAGTAAAATTTTGCCATCTTCTGGCAGAATATTTTTTGCCACAGAGAGCACGTACCAACGAGTTCACAGAGAGAAGATTTGTTTTTAAACTCTGTGTCCTCTGTTTTTTGGCTGCGGGTGCCACCCGTCTCTGTGGCTAAAATAACCTATTTAGTTCCGGCTTGTCCGGGTTTTCATCATCCCCAATGGACATTGCGCATGGACATAGGGTCTACATCCTTGTATTTCTCCGTTTTAATCGACTCTTTTACCTGGTCGAAAATCTTATCCTTGAACTCGATTTCCTCGGCCAACTCTTCACATCTGGCCTTAAATACAACCATTGCATCGTGGACACCCGCTTCATCCACTTCCTCCAATTCTCCTTTCTTCACCAACTCCCTCACCGCTTCATAACGAATTTCCATTTTGTCCAGGTCCACTTTGGCTTCATTCAATTGTATGTCAAGTTGAACCAGTTCATCCTGCAGCTCTTGCAGGACCTTCAGGGCAAGATAATCTCTTTCTTCCTGTTCATTTTCAGGTGATAGATAGTGGAACTCCTGTTCCTCCGCGGCTAATGCCAGCCATCCCACTTCATGGGCTCGATCGGATTCCGTAAATAACTTCAATAAGTCCTGGGCTTTCTTAGTGGGGGTGTGGGCAAGAGTCATGCAAATACGCTGCAGTTCGGAAACCGATGTTGACGACGAAAACAACCTGCGCTCAAACTCCTTGTAATCCTGTTCGGAGAATTCATCCTTTTTGTAAATGTCCTTGTTTTTTCCCATTTTAACTCCTTATATAAAAAAATTTTTTACCAATAAAAAAATTCTATCAAAAGTTCCTGCCGTTAAGCTTTATTCTAAAGGAAACAGCCGCAGATTGCAATAGATAAATGCTATTTTATGTAACATCCAGGTTTATTTTTGTTGCCTCCGGCTTGTCCGGTTTGCGGGACAACCCGGTTATTTTTCCTTTCTTCTAAACTGAAACAACCGTAAAATACCCGACAAAAAATTAATCCTGGGAACCCGCTCCATATATCGCTCGTAATCCTCGCCAAACTTCTTGATCAAATAATGATCCTGGTCTCGAATTCCCAGATATGTCAATACTACCGCCGGCACACCAACAACAACAAAAAGCCAATGCTGAGAAAATAAGATGATGGCAATACCGAGGAAAATGGAAGCCAAATACTGGGGGTGACGAATAATCCCATAAATACCGCTGTCAACAAGAACGGTAGTATTAATGAAACTTTTACCTTTTTCAATCTTACCTTTCCTTTTAAACGTAATGACGGGTATAATCCACAAAATCGCAGCCGCTCCCCAGGTTACCATTCCAAGAAACTTCAGCCACTTAATGGCTGGTTTGGGACGGATTAATATAAAGAGCAGGAGTTCCAACATAATCAAAATATATCCAAAACCAAATACAGAAAACCATCCGGGCCAGTATTCTTCCTCTTTTCCTTTCATTTTTTTGCTTTCACCGGCATGATCCGGGCTTTACCTAACACAATATTGATAAGGCTGCTGTATTTATAATGTCTGGCCCTGGACAACAGGTTGGCAATATTCGCCCGGTTCAATCGTTTCAATAAATAGGCATCCTCCTCCAGGAATGGTTTAAATTCTTTACTTTGCTCATTCAAACTCAGTATAACACTTTCCATTGTTAAATAAGGGACGAATTTCTCTTTCTTTGCATCATAACGAAAAACCAGGCGGTCAAAATCCAGCACCTCATTGTAACTGAAAAGACTGAAAAAAACCAGGTAAGAAGCCAGTTTGGACGTGTCAAAATACCGGGTTAACAATTCGCTTTTGCCCAATTGCACCTGGTGGTGTATTTTTTTAAGAAACCGGATGTCACTGCCCAACCGGATAAAATACTCCCCACTGCCATCCCGGATTTGTTCGTGGATATGTTCCTCTATTACATAAATTCCAATTAAAACATTGTTCATTTTTAACTGCACTGGTTGGGGCGAAGATGTTTCCAGTCCCCATTTATCCGCGGTGCTGAAAAAATCGTAAATGGCTTTTCCTTCCTGGCCTATCTTATAGAGGTTATAGAGGGTCCCATTAATATCCAGTGTGAAATCCTTAGAATGCTTAGACACTTGTTTCATTTTGATGCGGGATACTCGCTTGCTGCTGTCAATCAGTTGGACTTTGATCCACCGGTCAAGCTCACCGGTATGGGGCAGTGAAGCCAGGTCTTTGCGGGAAAGTTTTAATTGAATAACATTCTGAATTTCACTTTTCAGCTTAAAGGGGTTGGCTTCAAAATGACCAAATAAAAGGAAAAACAGGCATAAAGCGCATATAAGCACACCTAGAGTTATATAAAGAAGTTTTTTATTGGTCTTCTCTATTTCAAAAAAAATTTCGTCCCTGATCATGTTTTTATATTATCCAGGTATTTCTCCCCGGTAATAGACCACATTGACCACAGAGACACCGTCCATATTCCTTATTTCTTTAACCATGGTGTCTTCCTGTTTTTCCCTGCGCTCATCTACAAACTTTATTTCATAAATGACCTCAATGCCTGCCTGGCTGGTATTTCGCATTCTCAAATGGGAGTTTTCGGTATTGGATAACACGATTTGCCTTAACCGTTCGGCATCGATTTTAGCTCCCCTGACTACCAGCAGGTAGGGATAGGCTTCGTATTCTCTCTGCTTGAAGATAAAGAGCAGCAGAGCGATAATCAGCGATCCGACAGCGGCAATCATGTAGGAACCGGTTCCTGCAGACAGACCGGCAGCGATGCCCCAAAACAGGAACCCGATGTCCCTGGGGTCTTTGATGGCGGAACGGAAACGAATGATGGATAACGCCCCCACCATTCCCAGGGATAACGCCAGGTTGGTTCCTACTACCATCATCACCATGGCTGTGACCATTGAGGTCAATAAAATTGTCAGATTAAAATTCATGGAATACAGCACGCCAGTATAGGTTTTTTTATAGACCCAGTAAATAAATAAGGCCACCAGGAGTGTGACCAGCATATTGGCCACAACCGTTGTTACCGTCATCTGGCCGCTGCTTCTCTGGATATAATCGAGAAAGTCCATCTTATACTCCTTATCTAAAATGCCCAATTCTTGAAAAACAATACTTACTAATGGGATGCGGTTCACCCATATAAATGTTCAAAATACTCCGGATCCATTCAGGTAAAAATTCCTTAAACTTAACTTCCATCACAATGGTTTCTTCATCAAATGCCGGGGTCATATGGACAGCATGACTAAAGAGGTCAAAATCAACGCCGCTGCCCCTGATATTTTTATCAAAGGTAATGCGTATATACTCAGAGGGAAGCACATAGGCTTCTCGTTCGTAATCCACTAAAACCACAGGCCGGTACAAATCTTTGGACATGTAATAGTAGACGTTATTCAAGGTAGGGTCATCGCTTTTTAATAATACCTCTTTGTTGCCGTTGATTAACTCCATGGCATCTTCCCTGGGCAGGATGGCAGTCTCCTTAAACACAAGGTTCCTGACCCTATTTTTTATTTCAATTTTGGCATCGGGTTGATCCACATCGTAAATCCTCAAGCGAATCTTCTTGCGCCTGAATATACCGCTTACCTTTTCATAGTAATCATCATTCTCCGGGGTGTCAAAATATAAGCTGCGTATCCAGTACTGCTTTTGTTCATTGCTGTGGGGGTCCACCTGCATGGCCCTGGTGAATGCCCCTGAAAGAACCTGGTAATCTCCAAAACTGACAATACCGATATAATACTTCAATTCATGGCGGTATCTATCCTCAAATCTATTGATTGCTGTTGTTTCCAACGTTTTCATTTTCATTTCTGCTTTTGGGCTTTTGGGGCATTGGAGACCGGGGAACCGGGTTTGACATCAAGAACTTCCCGGAACCGGTGTCTCAACTTCAACAAATGGTTTTCTTTTTTGAAATAGAGGTAAAACCGATTATCTTTGTACTTTTGGAAATAATAAGTAAAAAACTCTTTGCCCTGATCTTCGCCGTTAGCTTCTGTCAACGTACGGATGACAAGAACTTCTGCCGCTTCGCTGCCGGGAGGTCCGGAGAATACAGGCCGCGAGATTTCATATTTTCTAAAGTTAATGGGTAGATTTCGCTTCCGCTTTAAGTGCCGCTTGGCTTCATTCACATAGCTCTGTTTATCTTTCAATTGTCTCCGCTGGGAGGGATGCAAAACAAACTTAACAAAATCGTAATAACGCTCCATTCTCCTGGCGCGGTTATATAAGAGATAATAGTTGCACTCCAGTATGTGAATCAGCGCGCGAATCTGTTTAATCGGTTCTTTTGCTGACTGAAACGCTTTGACTTCCTGTTTTATTTTTTCTTTAATTTCCGTTTCTTGTTTATTTTTAAAAGAATATTCGTCAATCCGGTAAAATATCTCATCTTTTACCAGGACGAAATCATAGAGCAGCCAACAGGTCACCAGGATAAGAGCCAGTATGACAATGTACTTTCTTTTTTCCGGGCTCACATTTAATTTTATTTTTAAATCTGCCATGCTAACGAGCCTCCATATAATCAGGGATACTGTGAATGGTCACGATTCGGTCATCCAGCCAGCGGATACGTTTATGTATCCAATCTTTCATGTAGTCAATCTCCTGGTAAAACGTATTGGCATCCGGGTACGGACTGCGGCGCGGGTCCGTGGGCCACCGCTTAAAGTTTCGTTTTTGTGCGTCCTCCAGGACAGCAGCATTCTCATCGATCATTTTTAACATTTTTTCTTCAGATATAACACCTTTTCCCCGCAAATCCTGCCAGATATTTTTAAAAATCTCCCGGAACCAGCGGTGTTTCATGCAGCGGTTAAATAGAGGGGTATGAAGCCAGAGGGCATGGTGCCGTTTGTTCATCTTGTGATCCCGTCCCAATATGCCATCTTTATCCCAGGGGATAAAATAGAATTTAACCTCTCCTTTCTCCCTGGCAATGTAGCGGTTTTGATACAGTCCATCGGAATCATCCACTAATTGGATAAAAACCCATAGATTGATATACCGCTCAATGTCCAGGAATTCAGGAATTCGTTGTTCAAATTCAACATCTGTGGACCGGGCTGCAAATTTTGAAAATTCTTTTATGGGCTGCCAATGCTCACCATACTCGTCTATATCGGGGTACCGTTGTTCAAAGCCGCTGCTCCACCCTCTTATGGGGTCCAATTCCTTGTCCAGGGGTTGACGGCCCCCGGGAAAGTCTTCATAATCTTTTTCGTAAAGCGATTCCAGGCTGTTGTAACGGGTAAAATTAGCATTTTTATCCCTGGCCCGGTATAACAATGCATTGTAAGGTTCATTTTTATCAAAATCCGCCAATTGCAAAAAATTCCCGTCGATATGTTCCATTAAGAGGTACACACCATGATAGTCACCGTTCAAAATAACTTCGACAAATTGGCTGCGAGGAGCGATTCGTTTCATTGACTTCGGGTCACGGAATTGGTCGAATAGATCAAAGGCTATTTTACTTCGCATTAACGATTTTTCCACATACGAACTTTCCAGCACCCAGCGCCTGGATTTTTTCATTCCTTCCGGCACAATGGGTTCATCCAGTGTAATGCCGTATTTCCATTTTTCCCATTTTTGCCCGCGGCCTTCAATTTTTGCATCTATAAACCGGTTGAGATACCCGACACCTGTAAGATCAGAAGACCAGACAAAACGAACCTGGCAGGAAATCTTGGGTTCGTTTCTAATTTTCCGAGGAACATCTCCCCCATCGGACGTATCGATTTCAACAATGGGAAGCGCACCAGAACTGACCACCAGCTCATACTCATCACCCTGGAAATCATGCCTGACACTCAATTGCCCTCGAAAGATATATTCTTTAAAATTGTAATCCCGGTTATCCGTGATTTTCTCTTCCCTGGCAGTGGCGGCGATGCTGTCAGAACTACGCGCCCCGTATGCTGTGGGTGTAATATAGAAATCCGTATCCGCCAGGGTGGATACAATCCGAATGGGCTGAATCACCGGGGCCCCTTTGGGCAGTGCCACAAAAATCACGTTGTTTGCCTCATCGATCTGTGCCCGGGTTTCGCCAACATACAGGGATTTAATGGGATTCTCTTTATAACGGTACCTGGCCCGCATCTGCGAGAAAACAGTAAATAAATCATCGATCTTATCGTTGCTAATTAAACTGCGAAGTGCATTAGCTTCTTTTCCATCCATGCGGTTTTGCAAATAGAAACACGTTGAAAATTTATCAATTTTAAACAAGCGGCTGTTATTTTCAAATGTATTGGTCAGTAGATAGACGCTGCCGCCGCCGCGTTCTTCATCTTTTTGATAGGCTGACACGGCTGTTTGGTTATGGAAAAAACCATTGTCCAGCAGCAGCACCTGCCCCTGGTCCCGGGACGCAGCACCCGTGCCGTTGGATTCAAATTGGTTGTTGTAAAGAACAACCTCAGAATCCATGGCAATACTGATCCCTTTATCCTGGAGATTCTCAAAACGATTGGATTGGAAAAAAATTTCCGAACCTTTAACTGCCGCACCATCTCCATTGGGATCACCACCACCCCCGGAGAAACGATTGCTGCGAACAATACCTTGGCAAAAATCCAGGGCCAATTGATCGGAAAAATTGGAGTAAAACGCATTGTTCTCCAATAGAATTATACTCCCTTTAACATCTAAACCGGCATCTGCGGAACTTTGATGAAATGAGGAGTTCTTGATTTCAACATCGGCATTATAAATATTCATTCCGCCGTCATACTTGACACCCTTGATCCATGCACTCTTTTTCCCGCTTCCCCCGCTTGCCCCGGAAAAATCCAGGTGGGTAAACGTAACCGGGCATTTGTCATATGTACTGTCTCCCTGGACAGCAAAAACAGCAAAGGGGTTTCCCGGGTCAAGAGATTTAATGATCACAGGTTTGTCCGCAGTTCCCGATATAATCACCGGGCAGTAACAAACAACAGAAACTCCCGGTGCCAATTTAAGGGTGGTGCCGGCGGCGATTTCAAATAGAAATCCCATCGGGACGATCAATGTCTTTTTGAGTGTATACTCCCCGGCCTTCAAAATGATTTTTTGTCCCTTTAACTCCAGGTCCAGGTTTTTATTCATTTCTATAAATGCCCGGGCAGATAGAACCATTTCATCCAGGTATAATCGGGGTTGGCTCACCGGTGAATAGGACTCTGGGTGTCCCTTTTGCTTTTTGCCCAATCGTTTTAATTGGCTGTATACGTTGGCGCGAAAATACGCTGCCACCAATTTAATCCTGATCTGGTAAAGCAAATTATCGGATGCACTGCTGTATTTTTTAAACAATTGTTTGAAATTGGCAATAATATCCCGGTACCTATCTCCCAACCGGGAAAGGTATACGTCTCGTTTTTGCTTGACCACCGGGTTGTTTTTGATTTGCTTTCGCAGCAGTGCGAAGCTTTTTTGTCTGCTTTGATCCTGCATATTGAAGATATTGGACTCATCCAATACCGGGTACAGTTTACCATTGAACCGGTTATATATAAACCGTATATTGTCTTCCAATACAAAGCCGGCACCGGCGTTCAGCAGCTGCCGTAGCACCTCGAACCGGCCTATATAATCCAGGTCAAAATATTTTACCAGTAGATTGGGGTCCTGGCGCTTCAGCAGTTCCAGGAAATGATTCAAGTGTTTTTCAATACCGCGGTTCCGGGATTTTTTACCGGAGGATAAATAGCGAATGGCAATTCTCTTATCCCCTTCCCGGGACTCAAGGGAATCCAGCATAAATACAATTGAACCCGGCAGATTATTTTGTTCCATAAATATGTCATCATAGGATTGTTTAAACGTATAATCTCCATAATCCTCATAATTGCGATAAACATTGACAAACTCGGTTTTGGGAATGTACAGGTTTAACTGGCGGCCCAGGTCAACCACCAATTCCTGCTGGAAAAAATCCACCCGGTTAATTTGAAACAGGTCCCATTGTCGAATCTTATTTTTCATCAGGTTTAAGGGTGAGAAACGTATGGTAAACGCACTTTTCCTCTTATTTAATTTAATTTCTTTAAAGTAATTATTAAAGGTCATCAGGTCAACAGGATAATTTTCCCCTTCGATATTAACATTCGCTTTTTGTTGTTTTTGTTTTATTGCCTTTCCCCTCCTGGCAACTTGGGAACCGTCTTCCACCAGGTCATCAAAAAATGCTGTGCCCTGGAAGGAGAAATCAAAACTGACGACCTTTGGCTGGTACCCGCTCATCATCTTTGCATCGCTGAAGGCCCTGTCAAAATAACCATGAAGATAGGCAAACCGGACGATTGGGTTCTTATTGAGGTATAGGAGGACCACCAGCGCCGCAGCGCCCAGGCCAACACCAATAGCAAGGCTTCGTTTGTGCCTCTTTTTCATGTCAGCACCTCGACTACTCCTATACACGATCAAAAATAGAACGTTAATTATATATCACACCACGGTTATAAATCAATAAGAAAAAAAACATAGCCCTCGGCCACCAGGGGGCTCTTTTTGTAAAAACCGCCCCCTGGACCCCCGCAAAAACTTTTCATACACGGTCAATCATTGTGCCATGCTTTTCAACATATTACCCCATTGGGATAAACTGCACTCCGTTTCCAAAGAAGGGTTTGTAATTTTGAATTTGGAATTGACTGCCCCTGCCTTTTTAATAGACAGGGGCTTTGTGATTTGGAATTTGTAATTTTCATCTTCTCTTCTCATCTTCTTCTCTTCGTGTTCCTTCGTGTCCTTCGTGGCTTCTATTCTTCTCTGGCATTTTTTTGATAAAAAGTGTAAAATAGGGGGATGAAAACGCATATTGAAATCAGTGCAGTGAACCTGGTTCATAACTTGAAAGAATTTCGGAAACTAAGCAACTGCAAGATTATGTTTGTAGTCAAAGCGAATGCTTATGGGCATGGGTTAAAAGAAGTAATTTCCATTTCAAAGGAACTCCCTTTTATTGATTATTATGCAGTGGATTCCGTGGAGGAGGCGCTTACGGTTAAATCCGTGGACAGTAAAAAAAACATATTGGTAATCGGTTGGGCTGACAGGGATCAACTGCAAGAAATCATATTAAACGGTTTTGAAATGGTAGTCCCTTCCATTGATTATCTAAAGGAAGTAAAAACCCTGGCAAAAGGGCTTAAAAGAACAGCGAAAGTGCATTTAAAGGTAGAGACTGGCACCACGCGATTGGGTATGCCGCCCGCTGATGTAATTAAAATACTCAATGGTTCAACGGGCAACCGCTCGAATTATGTTAAAATGGTTGGGATATATTCTCACTTTGCCAATATTGAAGATACCACGGACCACTCCTATGCCCAATATCAACTGGGGCTTTTTAACGATCTCCTGGAAAAAATAAACCACCAAAACCTGTTAAAGCATTTTTCCTGTTCGGCCTCGACGCTGCTTTTTCCCAAAACGTATTTTGATATTGTACGCATAGGGATATCTGCTTATGGTTTTTGGCCGTCGAAGCCCACATATGTCTCGTATATTGAAAAAAAGAGAATGCCAATTGAATTAAAACCCGTGCTCAGTTGGTATGCCAAAGCAGCCCAGGTAAAAACCCTTGAAAAAGACGAACCTATTGGTTATGGATTGACCTACAGGACGTTTGACCGCTCCAAAATCCTTGTAGTGCCGGTGGGATATTATGATGGATATGACCGGAAGCTTTCCAATTCATCTGTTATTATAGTCAATGGTGTTAAGGCGCCGGTGCGGGGTCGTGTTTGTATGAATATGATAATGGCAGAGGTTACTCATATCAGGACCAATCCTGTCCAGCCCGGGGACCGGGTGGTGTTGATTGGTGAGGAAGGCCGTGAAAAGATCACTGCGGATCATTTGGCGGAACTGTCGGGCACGATTAATTATGAAGTAGTGGCCCGGATTAATCCTCTTATCCCGCGGATTGTGATTTAATCCAATTTCTTGCCTTCCACTTTTTTCTTCATACAGATGCACGAGGTCTTCATGCAAGTGAATTTTTTCCTCATGCAGATGAATTTTCTCTTCGCGCGGGTGGCTTGTGGCTGGAGTTTAACTGTTACCTTCGCGGATAAGGGAAAAATGAGAGTACCAGTAAAAAAAGATTGAAAATCACTGCAATTTATGATATTTTTGTAATATGGAAACTAAAAAGAATAACGAATTTATGCATTGCTCAAAAGATATTTTGGGCGGTGTTCCCGTGTTTAGGGGGACAAGAGTGCCAATTCAAAATATGATAGATTATTTGGAAGCTGGAGATTCTATCGATACATTCCTGGAAGATTTTCCTACGGTAAAAAAAGAGCAGGCAATATTGGCTTTGGTAAAATAAAATTGGTTTGTCCCTTTCCCACCCGGCGAGAGTAGGATTTCTTGCCTATCACTTTTTTCCTCGTGTTGTCGTGGAGTAAATAAAAAATAAATCAAGACCCAAACCCGGGATCTCGGACCGCACGTTCTGATTTCGTTNNTGGCAACTGCTCTAACAGAAACGATTCTTTACCGTAATAAAACCGTGACTTACCAGGTAAATAGTCATTTCTGCATGGTCGATGATGATTTCTGCGTGGTCGGCATCCATTTCTTCCTGGTCGACCATGATTTCTTCCTGGTCGGCATTCATTTCTGCATGGTCGGCATTCATTTCTGCCTGGTCGATGATGATTTCTGCACGGTCGATAATGATTTCTGCATGGTCGACATCCATTTCTGCACGGTCGACTATGATTTCTGCATGGTCGACATCCATTTCTGCATGGTCGGCTATGATTTCTGCATGGTCGGCATCCATTTCTTCCTGATCATCACTGTACGCTGCATGATATTTCCTATATATAGTAAACCACTCTCATATATACACGTAAATAATTACAATTTTTTTTCTGGAAAAGGGAAAAAGAGAAAACAAAAAAAGGACCAAGAAAATTTTTGACCCCAAAACCTCCTTTATAAAAGGGTTTCAAATTATACATTTTGTACCCCATTTTTCTATAGATATTTTCCTATATATAGTCATCGAACGGGATAGACCAAAGGCGCTGGCGCGCCGCAAAGGGTAAAAGGGTAAAAGGGAAAAAGGAAAAGAATTAACGATTATCCTGGGAAAGGCGGAAGCCAACATAGCAGTCGCGTACGGAGGGGGCGATGTAGATGCGATAGGCACAGCGGATGTAGGCTGCATCAACGAGCCAGCTGCCGCCCCGTATCACGCG
>WVZO01000120.1:21661-58807 GCA_011772425.1 Candidatus Aminicenantota bacterium | reverse complement strand
TTCTGCTAGCTAGCGCAAAAGGTTTGCTAGCTAGTAGAAAGGTTCTGCTAGCTAGCACAGGAGTTGTGCTAGATACCGTAAAGGGTGTGCAGATTTCTAAAACATTGGTGTATTCAGCATTTCCATTGATTCCACCCATGAAATACCCCTGGAGCAATAAATAAAAACCTCCTGGATGTCGATATTTTATTGTGCGGCTTCCCCTTGAAATCAAATTCATTTTGAAGTATAATATACAACATGAATAAAAAAGAGCCGGGAAACCAAAATATGCTGACAAAAACAGATGTTTGCCTGTCAACCTTGTTGGGCCGCAACAAAACGAGTAACCTTTTCTGTTTTTCATGCAAACAATTATAACGGAGAATATCCAAAATGTCAAGAAAAAAATACAAAAAGAATAATTTTTTTGAAGGATTTGGCTCAAGGCTTAAAAATGCCAGGAAAGAGTTGGGGTTCAAAATTTTAGCCGCGAAGAACGCGAAGGGACGCGAAGGAAGAAGAAAGTTGGCAGTGGGCAGTAGGCAGTTGGCAAGAGAGAAGAGAAGTAAAGATGAAAATTACAAAGATTAATAAGAAGCGAATTACGACGATCATAATGGGATACGATATCAAGAAGCAAAGTACAATGGCTGACTGTGTATGAAAAGTTTTGTGGATGTTTCACGGTTCAGGGGGCTCCGCGGTGCGGGGGGCCTATTAGAGGTGGTATTGTTTCTGAGGATGTCTTTCATTCCACCACCTTCACCTGGAACCTACACCTGCAACCTGTACCTGTCACCATAGAGGCAAAAGCGGAGGTTGGGCGAATACAAGATTTGCCCCTACAAAGGGTTTCCGGGCGGACGTAGGGGTGAACCTTGTGTTCACCCGAAAATATTTTATTTTGGGCGACTTTGACGGGGCCGTGGATTTGGGGAGCATAACCCTTGAATTTTATTCAAACATGTGATATAGTTATACTTAATGGATAAAAAAACCGATATCAAACAATCAAGCAAGGCATTTGCTGTGACCAGAGAATTTGGTAAACGTCTTAAGCAAGCCCGGTTAAAACTGGGTATCAATGTACAGGAAGCCAGTGAGATGCTGGACATTGAAAAGAACTCATATTATAAATATGAAGATGGCACAAGGTTCCCAAAACCGGATACTCTCCTGGACATAATGAACAAGTTCCATTTAAGCATCGACTATTTGCTAACCGGGGAGTTTCAGGCGCCCCTGGATAATACCGGGACAAAAAAAGGAGATATAAAAGACATAATAAAGTTGTTTCCCGGAATCCCGGAGGAAACATGTCCTTTAATAGAAGTCCTCCAGGTTCCCATCATGAAGCATACCTTAATGATGCATTACCTGGCGGAGAGGGAAAAATATAAAAACTTTATTGAAGACTATTTCAGTAAAACAGGAAAAATCGCGTCACAACAGTAGTATGAAAAGGATGGTGTCAAAAGTTAAATGAAAGAGAACATAATAGAAGCCACAAAGATACACAAAGAAACGTTGTGCCCCTTCGTGTAACTTCGTGGCTAAAAAAAATAAAAGGAGAAGAGGGATGAATCGATTGCATGTTGAACAAGAATTATTGGATGAGTACAAAATGCTTTTGGAAATTCCCCAAACCCGGGAGTTTCTTTATCATGCCAGGGAAACATGTAAGCTTCAATTTGCGCATTATATTGACCAATACCTTGAAAACTCCCATGAACCTTGTGAACCTGGTTTTAAGCACAGTGCGAATGGACGCGGCTCCCGTGATTTGCAGGAATCCAGGAAAGCGGTTAAAGGGAAAAAGGCGCAAAAGGTACCTGATGAATCGTCTTACCGGTTTGATTTTCACCTCATTTACAGGGAAAACCAGTGGAAACCCGTGGTTGATTTAAGCGAAAGTTGTTTTGAGCTTAAAGACCTGATGCCGGATGATCTGATCGAACGCATAACAGGACATACATTCACAAAGTATGAATGGTATTATATTGAAAAAAGGGAATTTTGTACCCCGAATCATGGGGTGTTGGAATTTAACGTTAAGTTTAAATACATTGAACGAGATTTCATAACCGGAGTTGGTGAAATAATGGGTGTTCAAGGGTTGGAAACTGAAGACTCGCAGTCGCCTGTGGGTGATGAGGAAAAAATAATTCATATGAATAAGAACCGGGTGCAAATGGTGGAAATTATACTGCAGGACCCGGAAGCATGTGAATTTTTGCATTATTTTTGTACGTTTCCTTTTTACCGGGAAATGGTATTACAGAATTTCAAGGCAAAGGACAGGCATCTATTATGGGACAGATTTAACCATGAAATAAGCAGTGATGAATAAAAAAGGACTTATCCATACTGGCTTCCCTTCCTGCTACTTACTTCCTACTTCCTACTTCATACTTCATACTTTCTCACCTCAGGCTGACTGTATCCAGGTCTATCCTGACTATTTTTTTATCAGGGATCTTATCTTTCTGGGCTTCCTGTTGCAGTCGGGCTTCATAGAACTCTGAACTCAGGTACAGGATAATTTTCTCCTGTTTTTCCATATGTTTGAGCAGTTTGCGGAATTGTTCTTCAAAATCTTTGGATTCGTTTTTTATGAAATCGTTTAATACGATAATTTCAGCATTTTGGTCCAGGACGGCTGCCGCGTAGATTTTTTTCATGATCTCCCCGGTAATTTCTTTTCGCTTCATTGTATAGATATTTCCGATTCCCAGGGTTCTTAAGGTTTCCAGGGCGTAATTGATGTCATTGCCCCGGAATTTACAGAAATAGGTGAACTGGCTGGCAGGTTTGATACCCACGTCGATATCGTCCCTGGTAAACCTGTCGATGCATGCGGTATTTCCCATGGCTTTATAGGTATTAAATAAAGCCTCTCTTTCATTTTCTTTTTTTCTCAGGATAAAGTAGGTATTGCCTTTATGGAACTGAAAATCCGGCAATTCAGCTTTCGGTTGTTTTTTCTTGCGATAAAGTAAGATGAGGTAGATGATAATGAATATGATGATTGTATAACCTGCTGTAAACAGGACACCTATCCAGTAGTTTTCTGGAATATAGGGCTGGGCTTTAAAGATATTCTCATCGCTTTTTACAAACGACTCGATCTTTTTATCACCCGATTCGTATCTTTTGTGAAAGTAGAATTTCATAAAATCATCTCTAATTTTAATCAAATATTTAACAAATTCTTTATGTCCATAGTATCCCATACTAGAAATTTCACTTGTTAAAAAATTATGGTAGATTGTTGGAAATATTACTGAACCTTTCTCATTATGTTCAATTATTTTTAAAACTATATCGTTAAATTCCCTTTCTCTCTTTTTATTTAAAATATAGCCATTTTTTAGGTATGATTTAGCACACTCTTTTAATGCACGTCTTATTACTTTAATATCTTTATTCTCTTCTGCCAACTTATTAATTTTCTTTTGGGTATCTTTTTCAAATTTCATTAGAGTCTCTATTTTATCCTTGTCTAAAGATTCATTAGTTGGGATTATTTTAGAAATATTAGACACATGTACCTTACTTGTTTCAGGTGGTACAAAAAGAAAAATGAAACAAATTATTAATAACTTAATAATCTTTTTTGATTTAAAGAGTAAAAATACGGCAATACCGATTAAATAAAAGAAAGAAAAATATATCAGCGAATACAGGCAGTATAGAAAAAATGCTTTCGTTTCAATGGGAGAAAAATGTATGCCATTTAGAAGAGCATAAAGATAGTTTACAATGTATATGGAAATAAAAATTAAAATTAAGAAAAAAAATCTTATTATAATCAATTCAATTATAGTGATTCTATTTTTTAGATATCTACTAAAGAAATCACTTTTAAGAGATGCTAAGCCAGCAAAAAGCATATATAGGCTTCCAAACAAAAAAATAGTCCCACCAAAATCCTTATATTCTCCTTTTTTAAATATCTTTCTACCTTTGTATACATTGTAGATTCTTATAATTTCTTTTGTATCTACGTTACTTTCCATTAATTGCATAGAGCTGCTGCTGCCGAAAAAAATAATTAGAGCTGATGGCTCATATAATACCCGGAACCCAAAACCCCCATATAAATCATATGAGCTATAGTTTTCTACCTTATTCTTTTCTGATAAAAGAAATGTTTTTTTGTTATCTAAAAAGTATTTAAATTCACTGATATTAGAACTATTAAAATATAGAGTTAAAGATATTATGAAAAGAATGAATACGTAATTGTACTTATTCTTAAAGACTCTATCAAATTCTATTCCATACATTCAATCATTTTCCTTATTCACTAAAAGCTACTTTTGCTAAAATTGTTGAATAATTTCCAAATAAAGCAGTCTCAGAGTAATTCTGTAGTAAATACCAGAGAGTGTTTACAATGGGGATCCGACCTTCATTTAAACTTGATTTTATTCTGCTGAGAATTTCAATAATTTTATCAATTCTCTCTAAATTTCTAATGTACAATCCTTTTACATCTCCTACATTTAGAAATTTGGTTACCTCATTTGCGAGACCAGTATTTAGACCTTCATCGTTAATGTATTTCTCATAATTAAAGGATTCTAACTTGTCTTTAAAAGCCTTCACATAAGGAACATTTTCTGCCATTTCCAGTGCCTTGGCATAACTGGACCTTGATTCTTCTAATTTTTTTAATGCGGATTCTGTTCTAAGTAATGCCATAGTGGAGTTGAAGGAGCTATTAGATGATATTTCATATTCTTTCATTAATAATAAGGAATCGGAATATGAACTTAGAAATTTTTCAGCGCCATCTATTATATATGCCTCTATTTCGCTTGATTTGCCGTCCGGGTATACTTCTGCAATGTCATTCAAACAGATTGCGCCTACCAAATGTATGACCTGAAATAAAATAATTGACATAAATAAGAATACTTTCATATATTTCATGTTTGTCCTCCGATGTTTGATTTGTTAATTTTTAATGATAGTGATTGCTAGCGATCATCGTGCCTGGAGATAGGAAATTTGTTGAAAGTGAGGTGGCTGAGCTCTGGCTGTATCGCTGGCCATTCTGGACCCCTGGGGGCTGCGGTTTCGTTTCTGAGGTTCATCAAAGTTATCTTATCAGATTTGTCCGAACAAGTCAATTGAAAGAATCAGGATTTTTCGCCTGAAAAGAAATTAATTTTGTTACGAGACAGCGGGTTGCGGGACTGCGTGGTTGCGAGTCACGGGGTTACGTGGTATTTTCTTGCCATTTTCTTTTTTTTTCGGGCGAAGGCTAGATGCCAGACGTTGAAAAGGATAAAGATCCATGACTATTGACATTTAAATTAATTATGACTTATAATTAACCCATGACTAAGATGAATTGGCTGATATGTTTGTTTGATAATGATGTTGGCAGTAGACCGAGAGGGAGGACCAATTTTAAATGGGAGATAAGCAATTTCTAAAAAAGGAAATCAGGCTAACGACATTCTTTATAACAATCATTCTTCTAGTTGGGATCTTGTACTCCGATGAAATAGGGTTTGGTTCAAAGATTAAGGAGATAAATTCCGTTGATATTAACAATAAAAAGATTGAAATTCCGGAAAAAGGAAAAGTTACTGTCCTGTTGTTTTTTAACGTAAAAATTACCTCTCATCAAAAGCTTGTTTCCGAATTCAATTTCTTTTTTAAAAACCTGGTTGATCAGGGTAAAAAAGTTGATCTCATATACATATCAAAAGGAGAACCAAAAGAATTTAAAAGTCTGGTTGATAAATATAATATCAAATTCCGCTTTGTGAATGACATCGATGAAAAAATATTATCAATTTTTGATTATTCCTGTGGTGAATGCAATAAGATAATCATAATAGACAAAGAAAGCAAACTGAGGTACAATGCTTCATATATTGATTTTTATTATATTAAGAGCATTACAGACAGGTATGATACTGAAAGTAGAGGAGGAAAATAATGAAAAGATGCGTCGGAATATCTGTGACATTTTTATTATTTTTGTCTTTCTTTCTTCACGGGAAAAATTTCAAGCTTAATCAGAAAAAAGGTATATGGCAGGATAAAGAAGAGAAGCATATTGAATTTGTATCTTTTGAGCGGATCAATCTTGATTTTGAAAAGGTCCCACTGAAAAAGGTAATGAAGGTCACTTTGCACAAAAGCAATATTTTTATCCTCGATGGGAAACGAAATGAACTCTATGTTATGGATAAAAATGGGAAGTATTTGTACACCATTGGCAGACCGGGCCAAGGACCAGGCGATATAGAATTTGGGTGTGATTTCTATATATCTGAATATGAAAAAATCTATGTGTTGAGTTCATTTTCTAAACGAATTGAAGTTTTCGATATTAAAGGTAAGCCTCTGTCCTCGATAAAACTTAAACCTCCTGACGTATGGATGTCTGCAAAATCTATATTATTGAATCAAAATAACAACTTTATCATAGGATCATCGTATGATCGGATCATTGCAACATATAGTATAAAGGGGGATTTTATAAAAACAGTTTTAAAACACGATGACCTTGAAATGATTTCAAAATCACAAATTGGCATTAATACAAAATTATGCTTTATTGATAACAAAATTTTGTTATTTGATGCATTTAGGGGTATTTTTGTAAAACTATCGATGCCAGGAGATATCGAATCTGTGTTCAGTGGTTTTTCTTATAAGGTAACTCCGCAAGCAGCGAGAAATGAGGAGCAGGTTCGTAGTCTTAAAACTCCAAAAGGGGTTTCCAGGCATTTGAATATTCTTTCGTGGACAAATTTTTGTGTCGATGGATCTAATAATATATATGTTATGCCTTTAGGTGTAGAAAGTGACGGGAATCAAAATCTTTTTGTTTTTTCTCTTCATGGAACTCTCTTATATAAAAAACCGATGGATTTTTTTAAGAAAAATAAGGTTAGACATATATGCTGCGATTCAGATCATTTCTTATTTATGACAAAAAATTTTGATTTAATTAGATTATGTGCCAGTCTAGAAAAACAGGGAAACCCGAGAAAAACATGTTATCATTGGAATTTGCAGGAGATTGACATTTTAAGAGTTTGTCTTTAAAATGATAAACTTAAAAACGAGCATAGAAATGAATAATGAAAATGAAATGGAGATTACCGGTGATAGTAACAAATAAGCTGTTTTTCACCACTAAGGCACGAAGGCATTTACAATGCGGTAAAAAGCACGAAGGTATAAAGAATTTTATGGAAAGTGTTCAGTCAAAAATGTGTTCTCAAGGAGGAAAAATGAAATCGGTTGTATTTTTTATATCACTGGCTCTTTTAAGTGTTGGGCCTTTCTATGGGAAGGAAATTATCACCCTGAAAAGTGATTCCATAGACGGCGAATTGATTTATCCCGGTATGGTTAAGGAAGGCCCTGGCAAGGAAATTTATGCTGCTGATTTTAGAGATTATTATATAAAAGTGTTTTCGCCGGAGGGAATTTATAAGAGAAGAATCGGGGGAAAAGGGGAAGGCCCCGGACAAATGAAACGAATGGGAGCCTTTGGTTTCGCAGCGGACAAAAAATTCCTCTTTTTTACAGAATACTTCAACGGCCACAGATGGATTACGTTTACCGATTTGCACGGCAATTATAAAAAGGCCTTTAACCTCAATATAAAAGGAAATTATGGGATGGGGAAAACGATAATGCTGCCAGGTAATAGATTTATCGCGGAAATCCACAACTTTAATTTCAATAATATCAAAAAGAAATCGAATTATTTCCAGTACTATTTTTCTAAGAAATTGGTGATAATAAACCATAAAGGAGAAATTGAAAAGGTAATTCGTCATTGTTCTCATGTATATGGCCTGTCGATGGTTGCCACCGGCGCTGCCATCCCCATCCCGTTTCAACCGGAATTTCTCTGGATTCAATCAGAAAACAGGGTAATCTTTACAGATGGATTAAGCAATAAACTAAAAATATTCGATTATGAAGGTAAGGAAGTCGGAGAGATACAAACATCTCTTCCTGAACCTCAAAAAGTAACAAAAATAGACCTGGGAAACTGGAAAAAGGAATTAAAAGAATCCGTGGGATATAAAAGGCAAGCAGGAGCGTTCAAAATATCCGGTAAAGTTATTGATTTATACCAGGAATCAATATTTGATAAGAAGCCCAATGTAAGCGACATTTCTTTAACTCCTGACGGGAATATTTTACTTGAGGGACCCAACCATGATAAAGAGAAGCCGATTAACTATTGGTTAATAAATAAACAAGGCAAATCGATATGCCAGGTCACGTTAAAATCTCATGGGGTGAGAGTAACCGGGAATTATATTCTTTTCAAGAAGATAGATGCAGAAGAAAATGAGACGGTTTGTTTCATTAAAAGAGAGAATAGTGAGAAAGCTGACCTCCTTAAACTTGAGAGACTGCCAGCCTCTTCCCAATGATGGAAAAAAGGGACCAGGCAAATATTTAAATTTTTACCCAGGTTGAAATCCAGGTGGTTTTCCTTTAAAATACATTTTGAAAAGAAACATAAAATATCTTTAAATATGATGGACAAAAGAGGAATATTGAAAGATGCGGCTTGAAGACATCAAACGAGGAGACAGGATAAAAGGAATTATTACCAATGGTTCCGTTACAGCTGGTTATCGCCTGGCCGGAAATCATAAAACTGGCCCAGGAACCCTAATTAGAAGTAGAACCAGGCACGTTATTTAAGTGAAAGGTGAAGGTTTCGGAAATTAAAATCAGAAACGCCGGGTTAGGCTGCCTGACTTTTTAAACTAATAGAAAGCGGTTTCAAGATATGGTGCCAGGTAATTTATTTGGGAACTGAAAGGGATTTAAAACACCCACGCGAATCTTACAACGTGAATCTTACTCGCCGTCAGGCGTTTAAAAATTGCCCGAAGGGCGCCTTATTCTATGGATACAGCCGAAATCGACCGATACTGGGTAAACAAAAGATAAAGAAACGGAAGTCCCAAAAGGATTAGCGGCAGAACGACCGCAAGCACACTCAAATTAGCAACCGGCAGCAAATAAATCAACCGCTCCACTATCAAACCGGAAAAAACAATCAACGCAATGACCTGTACCGCCGGAATCGTGGATTTTATTTTACGCGAAATTAACGAAACAAAGGGAATGACAAACAGGGTCAACAAGATGTAAATCCCCATGTTCTTGAGAACAGGAACAGCCATCCGTTTGGAAACAAAGGAAACTTCTTCGGGGATATTGCCGTACCAGATAACCAGGTACTGGGAATAAAATAAACCGGCCCACATCAACGCAAACCCCATAATCATTAAGGCAAAATCTTTAAAAGCAGCTTTAAACCGTTCGGCATTGCGCAAGGTCATTAACCCGGCCAGGATGGCGGAAAACGCAATGCCTGCATACAGGGACTCAATAAAGAAAAATCCACCAAATAACGTGTTGATCCAGGGATACTCAAAGGTCATCACCTGGTCAAAGGCCATAAACGATTGACTGATGACAAAGGAAGTTAAATATAAAATCGCAAAAAGGCCTGTTTTTTGCGATTCTTTTTGGGAGGCTTGCACATAAAAATGAGCAAAGATAAACGGGAGCAGCAGCAAAATCACATTGCGCAGCATGAAAAATGTCGGTGTCAACCAACCGTTGGGTTGATAAATCGCCCAATCATAAGCAGTAATATGACGGCCGAAGATGAGAAACCCAATAGGGAAGAGCAGCAATAATGGATAATATTCCTGCAAATAAGGGCGAATATTTTTGATCCACTTTCCCCGGGAAAGATCAGCCGCTGCGCTGAGTGCAATAATGCCCTGACCAATTGCCGCCCAGAATAAAAGCGCAATAAGAAGAGAACCGTTGGTTTGAGATGCGAATAAAAGGTCCACTAAAAAAATCACTGCCGATATTCCGATAATCTGAATAAGTAACGAAATCTTTTTCATTTTACCACCCCATTAAATTTTAGCCACGAAGGCATTTACAATGCGGTAAAGAGCACGAAGGGACACTTTATCTGTGTTCATCTGTGGTTGAATCCTTAATAATAATAAATTGATTGCCACATTCCAGTGGGTTAATGATTTTTTTAACATTGGGGAGCCGGTTTAAATGGAGAAACCCCATAAACGATACAATACCGCCAATCAGTATGGTACACTCGAATGCTATAATAATATAGGCAGGGATCGACACCAGCGGTTTACCCCCAGTGATGAGGGGCCAATCAAACACCGTGAATATGATAAAGGCAAGGCTCAACACCAACCCGGCCACTGCACCGATGAGGATAAAAAACCGGAGCGCGCTGGGTTTGGTTTTAAGAATGTGTTCCGCTTCATGGATGTGAAACGGCGTGAGCGTGGTAATGGCTTCCGGCTTCACGCCATCCTTTACCATGTCTTCCAATTTTTCCAGGAACGCTTCCCGGGAATCCAATTCAAATCGTTGTTGATTATTTGATTTATCTTTATCATTACCACTCATTTCACGTCTCCTTGCTCCTTGATTTCAGAAACGGATAACACCGGCAGCACTTTGGCAAAGATCAGGAAAAATGTAAAGAACATCCCAAAACTGCCGATAGTGATTCCCAACTCCACCAAACTGGGAGTATAGGTTCCCCAGGAGTAGGGGTTATACTCTTTTGCCAGGGAGGTGACTATAATAATAAACCGCTCCAGCCACATGCCCACGTTGATAAACAGGGACATTATAAAAAGATACTTGATATTGCGTCTCATTTTTTTGATAAAGATGGTAAGCGGCAGGAGCACATTGCAGAATATCATGACCCAGAAAAAGAATTTATAATCCCCTATCATACGGTACTTGAATATGGTGGTTTCAAATATATTACCGCTGTAAGCGGCCAATGAAAGCTCTACGATATAAGAAAAAGAAACAATGAGGGCGGTTACCAGCAGCACTTTGGCGAGTTTTTCGTAATGATCAACGGTAATATATTTTTCTATTTTCAGGATTTTCCGCATGGGCACAGTCAAAGTAATCACCATGGCGGTTCCTGAAAAGATTGCACCCGCCACAAAGTAAGGGGCAAAAATCGTGGAATGCCAGCCAGGAACAATGCTCATGGCAAAGTCCCACGAGACTACAGAATGCACCGAGACCACCAACGGTGTGGCAAATGCAGCTAAAAACATGTAAAGCCGGTTGTAATGACGCCATTGGTCTAAGGTGCCTTCCCAGCCTAGAGATAATACTTTGTAAATCCACTGGCGAATTCCTTTAAAATAGCGGCGGGCAACTGCCAGGTCCGGGATCATGCCTACATAAAAAAAGATCAAGCTTATAGTAAGATATGTAGATACAGCAAAGACATCCCATATCAGAGGCGAACGAAAGTTTACCCAGATAAGCCGCTGGTTGGGATAAGGCAAGAGATAATAAAATCGCCATACCCGGCCCAGGTGGATAAGAGGATATAACCCGGCAGTCATGACAGCAATTACCGTCATGGCTTCTGCGATCCGGTTAAACGCACTGCGAAACCTGGCACGAAATAAGAACAACACAGCAGATATTAAGGTGCCGGAATGAGCAATCCCTACCCAGAAGACAAAGTTAGTAATATATACCCCCCAGCCCACCGGATGGCTGATTCCAGCCACACCCATACCGGTGAGAATCTGGTAAACCCAGACCCCCATGCCCATGACAAACGCACCGGCAGAAACAACCAGCGCAATCCAATACACCATGGAAGGCTTTTTCATACCCCCCAATACATCCTGCTCCACCTGTTGATAAAACGGTTGTAAGTTCATCCTTTCTTCCTTTCTTCTTAACTTCTTCTATTCGTGTTTCTTCGTGTACCTTCGTGGCTAAATTTTTAAAGGTGCCGCGCAGCGGCCTTTCTTCCCTTTGTGGCTTTTAAATAATAAATCGCGGGTTCGGTGCCCAATTGCTCCTGGATGCGGTAGGTATCTCTGGATTTTGCCAGTTGGCTGACTTTTGAATTGGGGTCCATCAGGTTGCCAAAGGTAATGGCTCCAGTCGGACAGGTTTGAGCACAGGCAGGAATAATTTCACCATCTTTGACCAGTCGCTTTTCATCCTTTGCCCGGTCTTTGGCATACCGGATCCGCTGAATGCAAAAGGTGCATTTTTCCATTACACCTTTAGGCCGCACTGACAGATCGGGATTAAAGGCCTGGTAAAGCGGGAGCGAATTGGAACAGTCGAACCAGTTAAAACGCCGGACTTTATAGGGGCAGTTATTGGCACAGTACCGCGTGCCTACACACCGGTTGTAAACCTGGGCATTCAGTCCTTCAGGGTTATGGTACGTGGCAAAAACAGGACATACCGTTTCACAGGGTGCATTGTCACACTGCTGACACAGCATGGGCACAAACTCCGGCTGTGCCGGGTTGTTATAGTAAGGCTCGATGCGCAGCCAGGACATTTCCCGGCCTCTCAGGTGCTCCACTTTGCCAACCACAGGTATATTGTTTTCAATGTAACAAGCAGCCACACAAGCAGAACACCCGATACAAGCATCCAGGTCGATCACCATGCCCCACCGGTAATCTTTATGTTCATGAGGCGGGTAAAGAGTGTGACGTTTGTATTCGTGGGGATGGTCGTGTTTTTCCAGGTGAGGAAGTATCCCCCGCCCACCGGTTTTGGTTGCACCGGCCAACACCACCTGCCGGGTGGTTTCACCGGTTTTAGTAAGTTTCACGTCCTCCAGGCAAAACATAAATTCCCCGCTTCCACGCTCCACCTGCATATCGGTGCCCTCTAAGGCATCGATAGGAATGGTCATAATTCCCGGGGTAAGCCCCGGAGATAAATAGACAGGCCCTTTTATATCACCCAAAATGGTTTCAATCTTCACTATGTCTCCAGCGGCCAGGTTTCTCTTCCGGGCCTCAGAAGAAGAAATAGAAATCCACCGTCCATAAGAAACAGCAGTAAGAGGGTCCGGGATTTCTTTAAGCAAGGCAATGTCCGAACTTCTGCCGTCATAACCCCGAAGAGAGGGGACAATAAACAGGCAATCCTTTTTATAAGGAGCTGCGGGTTTTTCCAATTTTACCTCACCTGCCAACCGGACGGGTTGGGGTTCCACCTCCGATGTTTTATATCCTTGCTCAATCCACTTCTCATCCATTCCCTGCCAGTGTTTCGCCAGGTAATCCCGGTAAGCGGTCTCTTTGCCCATCAGGTACAATAAGATATCCCCTTCGCTTTTGGTATCATGGAGGGGCTTGATAACTGGTTGGACTATGGATTTAAGCCCTTTTTGGTGTTCGGCATCGCCCCAGGATTCCAGGGGATGGGAGAGCGGCAGTACCAGGTTGCAAATTTCCGTCATGGGGCCGGGCATATCTGTAATGGCAACTTTAAACCAGGCCTTTTTCATCACATCCACAAAGGCGGGCATGGCTGTGAAACCATGGAGCCGGGAAAAGAATGCAACCGCGATTTTAAAATCATCGCAAGCATTCCCAAATTCGATAAAGTTACCGATGGTACCGACGTTATCATCATTGTAGGCATGATCGAAATCAACGGTTGTCCCCATCATGCCCAGCGCCCACTGGAGCAAACCAGTGTAATAGGCAGTGATAGAGCCATTGCATTTGGTGGTGGAAATTCCACCGCACATAATCAAAGGCTGATTGGCACTTTGCAACGCTTTGATAATGGCGTGGATTTCTTCTTGCTTCATCCCGGTCATTTCAGCCACTTTATCCTGCGAGTACTCCGGGACCTGGTTCATTATTTTTCCCGGTATTGGTTGGCGATGCGGGATATGATGAAGCAGGAACGCCAATAAATAAGGTTCGCTGCCGGGGTTAACAACCGCGCGCTGATCTGCCGATGCGCCGGTTATTGTCAGGTACGGCTCAATATGATGCCATTTGATATGGTTATTCTTCCCGGCTTCGGCATATTGCCTGCCGAATTCCACCGGGCTTAAAAAGGTCTCAAAGATATCTGCCCCAACTGTAACAAGTACATCGCATTTGTCGATGCGAAAATGGGGAATAACAGGCATATTAAAAAGCTTTTGATAGGCTTGTTTGACAGCGCCGTGATGATAGATTTCCACATCTTTGAGTCGTTCCAGGTTTTTTTCTTTACAGAACTCATCGATCAATTGATTCAGGGTTCCGGTGGTTCGTGAGCTCACGTATACCTTTCGCAGTGTCTTTGCCAGGGGATCTTCCAGGGCGTTTTGCAGTGTTTTTGCTGCTTCTTCCCAGGAAACCGGTTTTAATTTTAAATCTTCTCCTCTTAACAGGGGTTGTTTAATGCGGTCCGGGTGGTAGAGCCGCGCCAGCGACGCCTGTCCTCTCATGCACAGCGCACCTTTATTAATCGGATGACCGGGATTACCTTCTAATTTCACGGGCTGGTCATCCCGTATCTTTATATTTATTCCACAATTGGCAGGGCATTCCATACAGGTGCTGCGCACATATCGAGGCACGCCGGGTATAATTCCTTCTTCCGGCGGAACCAGGTACGGCAGCAGTTTTTTGTCGGCATTGTTTACTTTGCAGGCACTCAATGCAGCACTGGAGGCTATGCCCATTATCTTAAAAAAATCTCGTCGCTTCATCTTTTATCCTTTACTTATGGCATGTTAAACAATCTGTGGGTGCGTTGTTTTTGCGGTGGCAGGTGACGCACCAGCCCATTTCCAGGGAGCGTACTTTTCGTACGGTGCTCATGGCTTTGACTTCGCCGTGGCAATAGCTGCAATCGATATTGGCCTTAATATGGCGTTTATGCGTAAAGTAAACATGCCAGCCTAAATTATGCACTTTGTTCCAGGGGATGGGTTCTTTTTTATTCCAGTAAGCCATTAGCTTTTTGATCTCCGGCCGGTCTGCAGCCACATCCTCGTGGCACTCCGCACAAACTTCCACAGCCGGTACACCGGCCTGGGGTGATTGTTCCGCGTATTGGTGGCAGTGGTCGCATTCGAGTCCCACTTTCTCGATATGGATGTTATGGCTGTAGGCAATGGGTTGAGTTGGTTTTGCTTCGGTGGAATACCAGAGAAACCCAAGTCCTGCCACTATCAGGATACCGAAAAATAAAAGACCGGTAAACAGCAGGGATATGATTATTTTTTTAACCACGTTATTCTCCTTTGTCTCCTTTTTCTTTTGGTGTCTCCGGTGTTTCCGGTGTGGTAACCCCCATCTTTATCATCAAGAATTTCACCACCGATTTAATTTGTATGGTAGTAAGCCCGGGGTTAGGCATGGCTGGATATTCGGGATTCACCCTTTTGGGGTTCTTGAGGAACGCGATCAGTTCGTCCTGTTTATTTATATATTGAGGCAGCACGCTGTTAAAAGGGGGGCCATAGATTTTTCGATCGAAACTGTGGCAGGCTGTACAGCGTTCATTGTATATCTGTTCTCCCAGTTTTTCATCGATCTTCATGGATTTGGCATAAATCTCCTCGCGTTGGGCAATGATCTCATTCCTGGCTTTTTGTGCATCGCTCGTTAATACGGCAATGGTTTCCCGGCTGGAATTGGCCTGTAATGTACGGTCTTTACCAATTACCAAACCAAAGAGCAGCAGCGCCAACAAGAAAACAATAACGCTAAAACGGGGAACCGGGGTATTGTAATTCTTAATCATCACTGCCGCGGCTGCCAGGATTAAAAACAAGACCAGCACAATTAAGGCGGATATAACAAAAACACTGATCGACAGGGAATAACCGGGAAGCGTATAAAGGTCCCAGAAAATAACCAGCGGCATCAGCAGCGCCCCTGCCAACAAAAGACCATAACCATGATACTTAAGGAAATTGTAATGGGGCGTGTCTTCGGACAACCGCCTCTCCGGCCATTTGTAATAAAAAAACAATATCGCTGCACCGGTCATTATAAACGAAAGAAATAAAAATCCACCAAAATGAATCACCGGTGTGATGGAAAATAAAGGAAAAGGCACCAGGAATTTGAGAAACGGCCATTTCTCCGGGAAAACCAGTAACGCCATAAGATTGACCAAATGAAAACAGTAACCCATTAGCAGTAACACCGCAGCACCGCCAGCCAGCAGCACCAGGTTTTTATTTTTCAGGATTTTAGGCACCAGCCACTTTTCAGCAGTAGAATAAAAAGTAAGTAAAACAAATCCCACCACCAGGAGTACCAAAATGCGCAGCAAGTAAAGGTGAATAGAAATAGGGGTGTTAAATAAAAGCAGTTTATACAAAAAGGCCAGCGAAACAGGGGGAAGAAGACCAAACCCAATCCATATCCACGGTTTGGCGGTTTCTCCTAATGCCAGTTTAATAAAATCATTTGAAAGTTCGGGTTTCCATTTACGGTAAGCCACCGAAAATACCGATGACCCCAACACCATCCCCATATAAGGAAGATGAAACAACAACATAAAATAAACCAGGTATGAAATCAAATGAAGAAATTTAAAACCCGGCGGTGTTAAAAGATTATTTACAGCATCCATAGTATTATTCCTTTTTTTTGCCAGGGGGGCTCTTTTCGAGAAAACTGCCCCCCTGGACCCCCCGCAAAAGCTTTTGATTCACGGTCAGCCATCGTACTATGCTTCATAAGGGTATTTCCCATTGATACCATTATCTTTCTTCTCTTCTCTTCGTGTACCTTCGTGTCCTTCGTGGCTTCGTGGTTCAAAATATCATTCATATTATCCCATGATCGATGATCAGTATCACCATAATTAATAAGGCAAAAATATTAATATGTACAAACGCCCGGCGGAAAACCGGGACAACGGTTAATTGTTTTTTTAACAGCGGCAGGGTATCCAATCCCAGCCATATAGTCAATCCTAACAAAAAGACAAAGGAAATGGTGTGATTGAACATCCCAAACAACGGGAACAGCATACCGGCACAGGCAGTGGCAAAAATCCAGGTAAAAGTAATACGCGCCAATTGACAGGAAGTAAACGTATCTCCCAGGGAAGGGAAACCGGCTTTCTTATAATCGTTGGCATGAATCCCCATAAAAAGCCAGAAATGAGGAATCTGCCATAAGTAAAAAAAGAACATGAGTCCCAGCAGGGTAGGAGAATCAACCGCACCGCCAGCGGCAGTCCAGCCCACAGCAGGCGGCAGCGCACCAACCAGGGCACCGGGAACCGCGGCAAATGCAGTAACACGCTTTAAATAGGTATACATCCCATTATAAAACACAACCGCACCAAACCCCAGTCCTGCCGGAATCAACCCAAAATTAAAAATAAGCATTAAAAGACCACCCATAATCAAAACCGCTGAAATAATGAGACTGATTTTGGGTTTTAGTTGGCCCGCAGGGATGGGGCGATGTTTGGTACGGTCCATCAACCGGTCCGACCAATGTTCCTGGTATTGATTCAGTGCTGCCGAACCCGAGGCCAGCATAAACAAAGGCACAGCAAATACGATTACCTGGAGTGAAATATCGGCAGCCGCTACAACAAACCCGGTAATTCCTGAAAAAGTAGACAACAACACCACTCGTATCTTTGTCAATGCCATCAATTCCTTCAACAATTTCATTTATGCTCTTTTAAAAAGTCGATAATCATCTGCAATTCTTTTTCAGACAAATCCGTAGCAGGTTCCATCTGGTTGATCTGCCCCTTTACCACTTCGGCGCCCGGTTCCAGGAGAGCTCTTCTTAGATAGGCCTCATCCACCACTATTTCTATCTCTTTGCCATCTTTAATAACAATCTTTTTCTGACCGAAAATTCCTTTTAAGGGAATGTGCTCTCCTTTGGAGTCATCGATGGAATGGCAGCTCAGACAGCCGTAGTCATCCATCAGCTTCACAGCAGGGATTCTTTTTAATTCCTCCATTTGTGCTTCTGCCTGACTTTTTTCGTCATACTGGTACCATTTTTCGAATTCCTCTTTTTCCATTACCATGACCTGGGACATCATAAATGCGTGGCGCTGGCCGCAGTATTCCGCACAAAAAATATCCGCAGGACCCACGGTTTGAGGCTTAAACCACAAATACGTCTCCTTGCCCGGCACCAGGTCCTCTTTAATCCGAAACACCGGGATATAAAAACTGTGAATCACATCCACGGATTTCATCAGCAGTTTGACGTTTTGTCCCACCGGTACGTAGAGCTTGTCTGTGCGTTTCCCGTTTTCATATTCAAACGACCAGTCCCACATACGGCCCGTCACTTTTATCTTTAATGCATCCTCCGGTACCTGCCGGATCAATAAGAAACCTTTATAACCATAAAAAAACATTGCTAAAACCAGGATGACAGGGATTACAGTCCACACGATTTCGAGCCAGGTTTTCTGTTTCACCGGTTCGGATTGTGGATGTTTTTTTCGGTTGTACTTAACAGCAAAAAAAATCATCAGGAACGTTACAACCAATAAAAGGATAACGGATATAATAATAATAAACAAAAAGACGTTGTCCACCGCTTCGGAAACGGTTGATCCTACTGTATACATCCTTCACCTCACGTTTTATCGAAACGATACATCTGCAAAGGTCAACACCATGATGACCACCAGTGTTAAAATCGCCACACCCAAAAAAATTTTAAATACCCTGTCTTCATACTTAATGTGCATGAAAAAGAGAACCACCAATGTGCTTTTCACTGCTGCAATGGCAATAGCCCCCAGTACACTCAACTGTCCCAGGTTCAACCCAGCTACTGTAACGGTCAGGCCGGTGAGTATTAACAGGCCGAACCAGATTAACAGGTAATGAGAAAAAGGCCGCGCATGTTTTATATTTTTTTTCTCTGTGTTTTCATCCATTCCTTCATCCTCCGTTACGTAACCAGGTAAAATAGGGGGAAGAGAAAAATCCAGATAATATCCACCAGGTGCCAATAAAGACCGGAGTTTTCCAGTTGGATGCTTTGCCGGTCAAGCTCCTCCCCCGGTCCTGTATTGGTTTTCCTGGTTCGCGATATGAAAACGATCATTACCGACAATATCACCATGCCAATCACCACATGAAGCCCATGAAGTCCGGTCATCAGGTAATAGAGACTGTAAAAAATATTTTCACCGACCGGGTGGCTCTGAAGTACCACAGAGTCGGGAAAAATGCCGTGTCCAATTTTGGCTGACCATTCGAAAAATTTATTAACTAAAAAAACAAACCCGAGAAAAATCGTGAGACCTAAAAACAATGATGCCAGTTTCCGATTTTTCTTTTCCAGGCCGGCCACAGCCAGTACCATGGTCAGGCTGCTGGTCAATAGAATTGCTGTGTTAACGGCCCCGAGGAACGTGTCCAGGTCCCCGGCACAAAAATGGAAGTCTCCGGAAAATTTGGACCGGTAAACCGCATAGAGTAGAAACAGGCCGCCAAACAAAAGGATTTCAGTAAAGAGAAACAACCACATACCGATGCGAGCACCGGTATGATCCCGATGAACATGGGAAAGAGATTCAGTGGCCGTTGTCGTAGTCATGGACGTTTACCTCCTTACCTCCGTTGGTGTTCATCGTAATTGTAAGGGTCATGGTCTACCACTGGCGGTTCGAGGAAATTTTCATGGGGCGGCGGCGAAGAGGTTTGCCATTCCAGCGTAGTCCCACCCCAGGGGTTGGGGCCGGCAGAATCGCCTCTTTTCAAAGACCGCAAAAGTGTCACAAAGAAAATAATCAAACCGGTTACCAGTATCCACGAACCAATCGTAGAAGTCAGGTGAAGGGGATGAAACCGGGGCAGATAATCATAGTAGCGCCGGGGCATACCCAACCATCCCAATATCAGCATGGAGAAATAGAGCAGGTTAAAACCGATAAAAAGAAGGAACCAACTGCGATAAATGGGTTTTTTATTGTACATCTTCCCTGTAATTTTCGGCAGCCAGTACAGCAACCCGGCAAACAAAGCAAATGCCGTACCACCGAACATGACATAATGAAAATGGCCCACAATAAAATAGGTGTCGTGCAGGTAGATATCAGTGGCTAATGCGCCCTGGACCAGCCCGGTTAACCCCCCGATTGAAAAAAGGAAAATAAAAGTAAATGTGAACAGCAGCGGTGGTTCCAGTTTGATAGAACCTTTATAGAGGGTAGCAATCCAGTTAAATACTTTCACACCGCTGGGAACCGCCACTAAGAATGTAAGCAAAGAGAAAATCCAACGGGCCGTATCGCTCATGCCGCTGGTATACATATGGTGTCCCCATACCAGGTAGCCCACAAAGGCGATAGCAAGGCTGGAAAAGGCAATGGCTTTGTACCCGTAAATTCTCTGGCGGCTGAACGTAGGAATAATTTCCGACACGATACCCATGGCCGGCAAGATCATGATATAAACCGCCGGATGAGAGTAAATCCAGAATAGATGTTGATAGAGCAGGGGGTCACCCCCTTTGGCCGGATCAAAAAGTCCCAGGTTCATCCAGCGTTCCACCACTACCAGCAGTAGTGTAATACTCAGCACCGGCGTTGCCAGGACTTGAATCCAGGCGGTGGCGTAATGACCCCAGGCAAACAGCGGCAGCCGGAACCACCGCATGCCTTTGGCACGCATCCGGTGGATGGTAACAATAAAATTCAGCCCGGTAAGAATGGAGGAAAAACCCATCACAAACGCACCAAACACAGCCATGGTCACATTGGTACCGGTTTTAATGCTGTATGGCGCATAAAAGGTCCACCCGGTATCCGGCGCGCCGCCGCCGCTGAAAAGAGAGAAAATAGCAATAACAGCTCCAATAATGAACAACCACCAGGACAGCAGGTTCAGCCGGGGAAACGCCACATCCGGTGCTCCAATCTGCATCGGCAAGAAAAAATTTCCCAGTGTCGCCGGGATTCCCGGGATGATAAACAAAAATATCATAATCACGCCGTGAAGGGTAAAAAAAGCGTTATAGGTATCGGGATTCACAATAGTGGGCCCTGGGGCGATCAGCTCCAACCGCATCAGCAAACCAATGGTCACTCCCACCACAAAAAAAGTGAGAATAGATACCAGGTAAAGAATTCCGATGCGCTTGTGGTCTGTAGAAAAAATCCAACCCAACAGACCTTTGTACCGGCTTCCGGTATTTAAAAAATTGGTATTCGCCACAGCCTGTGTATTTTCCTTTGTTGTTGTCATGACTGATTTCCCTCTTCTTTTTCCTTTGTGTCTTCGTGCCTTTGCGGCCGCTCCTTTACTCTCCTCTTTCGGGATGAAAGCAACAGCCAGGTAACAAAAATAACCAGGAAAAAGATCGTCACTGTGGCGGTTACTTTCAATATATCAAAAATATATCGTTTCCCTTCCGGGTCATAGCGGAAACAATAAAGCAGGATCTTACTGATGGTTGGACCGATCTTCCCCTCCGACGCTTCGATGAGCCCTAATTTAATATCAAAAGGAAGATAAGCCATACCGTAAAAATACCGGGTAATATTCCCTTTTGGGGAAATCATGATTAACCCGGTGGGGTGAATAAAATCGTTCCTATCCCGTTTAAAATAAAACCCCAAGGTATCGGTTAGTTTTCTAATGGTTTCTTTATCCCCGGTGAGGAAGTGCCACGCTTCCGGCGGGAAATTTTTATGGAACTGTTGGATGAAATGGTCTTTGATGGTTTTGGCGTTTTCCGGTGTTTCATCTTCATTAAAAGAGATCGTAAGGGTGTTGTAATCTTTTCCCGGGACCAGGTCGATGCGGTCCAGCACATCGACTTTGGCACCCAGCAGTGGTTTACATACGGTAGGGCAATGGTAATAGACCAGGGATAACACCGTTGGTTTTTGAATTAAATCGTTGAGTTTGACATCGTTTCCGCTGGAATCTTTAAACGTCAAATCCAGGGGAAGCGTTTTGCCCAATTGCTCAACGATGCCTACCTCTGGCTTTTCCATGTTACCATTAGCCACCAGCAAAAATGGGAATAAAAAGATTACCGCCAGGAATTTTGTATATTTCATTTGGCCCCCTTTCGGCTCAGCGTCAGTATTAAATGCATGTTTGCATAACACTTTTCTTTAAACCTTTTAAATAGAAAATTTTAAGGACTTCATTATAATAAAAAGGAAACGAATTTTCAAACAAAAATCGTACCAAATTGAAAAATAAAACTAAACAGGTAGAAATTAAGAAAATGAGCCCACCCCTCCTGCCTGTCACCTTACCAGGTGCTTCGTTCATTCTTGCTGCTCATAGAAGGTTGCCTATTGCTGAAATCTTGCCACTTTCTGGCAAAATGTTTTTTCACCACAGAGGCACACAGAACACAAAGAGAAAATTTTTTTAAAACTCTGTGTCCTCTGTGTCCTCTGTGGCTAAAATATAGAAGCATAGAAGAGGACAGGCAACTTCCATCTGGAACCTAAATACTCACCAGGTATAACGTATCAACATATCTATGAGGACAGATGTCTTATCCACCGGGACAGACGTCTACACTTTCAGGACAGATATCTACACTTTCGGGACAGATGTCTGCACTTTCAGGACAGACATCTACACTTTTGGGACAGACGCCTACACTTTCAAGACAGATACCTACACTTTCAGGACAGACAATGATATTCTCAGGACAGCCATCTTATCTTCACAATAACAGGACTGGCAGGTGCCTAAACCTGAAACCTGACTCAAACCTGCGAAACCTGACTAAACCTGACTCGGTGTTTGAAAAGTTGAAAACTTATATGGATTTTTTCGCCTGGCTCCTTTTTCTTAAATTGTTGTTGACATCAACTCAGCAGGATACTATAATTATTTTGAATTAATTAATGAAGTCAGAAAATAAATGGAGGCAGGAGGATCGCACGATGTGTGATGCTGCCGACAGTATTACCTCGACTTCCTTCAGGAGGCTGTGGCGACGATAAATGAATTTTTTGCTGCATGGGCTTCTATATGATCTATCTCAGCGATGTAACCGTTATATAAATTAAAGCAATATTTCAATCTTTAGAGATTCAAACAAAGGAGGACAATTTAAATGATCCCGTTGATACCCTTATTTGAGCAATTTCCCGGTTTGAAAGAGAGCCTTCCTCATGAAAACCTGTGTGACCTGCCTTCTCCTATAAATAAGCTTAACAAAGTGGGCGAAAAGCTGGGTTTGGACCATTTATACATGAAACAAGACGGTATAATCGGTCACCCCTTTGGCGGCAATAAAGTGCGAAAGTTGGAATTTCTCCTCGGTGAGGCACTGCGCCGCGGCTGCAAAGAGGTCATGACTTTTGGCTTTGCCGGTTCCAACCATGCGCTGGCCACGGCTGTTTATGCCAATTACGAGGGACTAATGAGCATTTCCATGTTATTGCCCCAGCCCAATGCCCATTATGTACGTCGAAACCTCCTGATGAGCTGGGAGTATGGAGCTGAACTCCACCAATATCCCAATAAGCTGCTGCTTTCTCTGGGTACCTGGTACCAGCTTTTGCGGCACCGAAAAATAACAGGAAAAAAGACTTACGTTATTCCTCCGGGAGGTTCTTTGCCGCTGGGGGTAGTGGGTTTTGTGAATGCCGCATTTGAATTGAAGCAGCAAATCGAACAGGGTCAAATACCGGAACCGGCCCGCATTTATGTGCCCATGGGCACGGCCGGAACTTATGTCGGGCTGCTCATCGGTTTGAAGGCCCTCAATTTGAAAAGTCAAATCTTTCCTGTCCGTGTAGTGGATAAACATTTCACTGACGAAGGTAAGATTCTCAAACTTTTTCGTGATACCGTTACATTACTTTGCACGTCAGACCCGTTGTTTCCCCGTGTGCAATTATCCCCGGATGAAATTGAAATCAACGAAAATTTTTTAGGGGAGGGTTATGCTCGATTCACTAAAGAAGGCATGGCAGCCGTTGCCCTCATGGAGGAAACCGAAGGAATCCAATTGGATGGAACCTATACAGGGAAAACCTTTGCCGCACTCTTTGCCGATGCGAGCCAGCAGAGAATAAAAAAAGATGACGTGGTGCTCTTCTGGAACACCTTAAATGCAGAAGATTTTTCCGATGAGATTGAAGATATAGATTATCACGAGCTGCCCAAAGCGTTTCACCGCTATTTTGAGCAGGAGGTCCAGCCCCTGGACCGCAATTAAGCTGTTTTTCACCACGAAGACACGAAGGTATAAGGAATTGCCTTCCTACTACCTACTACCTACTCCCTACTACCTACTACCTACTATCTTTCTCTGAGTATTTTTACTCATATAAAAATGAGTATTTCCGGTTATTGACAGGGTGTGAAAAATATCCGAAAATAACGGCAAGCACTAGTAAAGGATTGAAGGTGCGGATAGTTTATTTATTTAGAGGGGTGATGATGGGAAAGGGAAGTGGTGCAGAAGGCAGTCCTCCTTGTGATTTGCCTTCTGTACCCTCCTTCTCTTCCCTCTGGTATCCATTCAATCCATGCTCACCATAAATAAATGCTGGTTGTCGGCAATGCGCTTTACTACCCCATTAACAGGAATAATGGAATAGAGGCGTCCTGAGGACTGATTAAAAATAAATGCTTTCAAGAAGCTGATAGAACATCTGTTGGACCACGGGAAGTTTATGGGGTGTGGACCAGCGCAAGCCGGTTACATCCAAAATCTGTTTCCCCAGTTCCTGCGCCAGTTGTTTAAACAAATCGGAAGTTGCTTCTCTCCCTTGAGCAAATTCTTCCAATTGTCTGAATCGTTTTCCAATAGGCGTAACCGCACCACTGGCAATCCGTATGTCCTGGATAATTGACGTTTGGCTGTCAATATCAATAAGCACTGCCAGGGAAATTCGGCTAATGGCAACACCGCGCCGGCGTCCCAATTTGTAAAAATCACCCCGGTAATTCTCTTCAATGACCGGTAAAACAACGTGTGTGACGATCTCATCGGGTTGAAGTTGAGTTTTATAAGGTTTTAATAAAAATTCCTCCAGGGCGATTTCACGTTCTCCACCAGGAGATTGTATGCGAACGACTGCATCGTATACCAGCAACGAGGGCACACTGTCTGCGCACGGTGCATTATTGACAAAATTCCCGGCAATGGTGGCGCGGTTTCGGATCTGGAGACTGCCAATAGAACCGGCCGCTTTTGCCAATAAAGGAAATAATTCTTTAATTACAGGATGTGTGGTCAGTTCTGTAAATGTGACCCCGGCACCGATCATAACATGATCATTTTTTCTTTCAATAATTTTGAGTTCTTTTAAGTCATGGATATCGATCAGTGTTTTAATATTTTTAAAACGGGAGGCTTCTTGTTGAAAACCAGGGACAATATCGGTTCCCCCTGCGATCAACCGGGCATTTCCTTGATGCTTGCCCAGCAGCGCTAATGTATCATTAAGGTTTTTTGGTTGAATAAAGTTAAATGTTGGTATCATAACGTCTTTCCTCTTTGCAGATCTTGCCTGACCTCTTTTTTTTTTGCGTGGGTAGTTGTACACGGACTTATACATAGCACGAGGATGTTGAAAACTCTTCTCATCTTTGACTCTATGTTCTTACAGTATAACGACCAAGCTCAGCGACGGCGATAGCAGCACGCTGGAGCGCTTTGTTAGGCATTTAGATTTTGGCCCTTATGCATGACACACAATTATGTGGCCTAAGCTTCCTCGGTGGTCTAATTCCTGTATTCCTATTCTTAATATTGATCTGGCGCGATACTGGGCAGTGCGGAAAATGGTAGTAGATAGCATTCTTGTCTTCTGACCATACGTAACCACGCGCAAACACAGGATGTTGGGAGAGTTTTTCCAATGACTCAAAGATTCTTTCACCTTCAATTTTAACGGAATCACGCTGTCTCTTTATGTATTCTAAATTTGCACTTTTTATCCATTTCGCAAGAAGTGTTCCATGATGTTGGGCAAGTTCATCAAGCGAAGCCCAATAGTTGCTGAAGAAGTTGAAATCAGCCACAAGTTTTCTTGATCTATAGAACTCTAGAAGTTGATCTATTGTCTCACCAACAAAGCCTAGTGGTGAAAAACCTTTTAATGAGCGCCACACCCTTTGGAGAAAAGTTGGCCTCATCTTTTTATTCATAAATTGTTCTGCCAAACTCGACCATTTCTTCTCGAATTCATAGATTATTTCAAGTTGCCCCGTTGGTGATGCTTCGGCATAAAGCATTAACCCATATCGTCGGATCAGGTTACGCGCAGAAGAGTAATCCTTTCTCAATGATAAGAGTGCTTCAACAAAATTGTCTATGACCTGACTTTTGATAATAGCTAAGGCCAGTAATGGAGGCATAGGAACAAATCCACTAGAACCGTAATTGCGAAGCAGCTTAGAGCTTCTCTCATAGTGTTCATGTAGTAGCTCAGCGAATCGGTTCTGAATCAGCGAACGTTTTGTCGCAGCATGATACGCTACATCAAAAATCGGATCGAAGGGGCTTAAAAGAAAGTTAACCTGCATAGATGGCTGTATGGCTCGGCTAGATATAAAGTTGCATGCGCTGCGAGAGAACAGGTAAGCATCCTTGTGAATCTGAGTCTGAACTTCTGTTAGCTCACCTTTTTCGAAAGAAAGGAAGGATGCAGCGTCACGACCCCTCTCATAGATTGGGTAGCATATACTGTCGTCATAAAGATAGATGAGTTGGCCACTGATGTCATCTGCCAACCTATCATCAATTATGACATTATCGAATAACGGCTCAAGACCATGATAACTCGGATAACGAATACCATAAGAAAGTACGATGAAGGTATCACTTAGAAGATATCGTAGTACAAACGTATCAAGAAATCTCACATCAGAGGGAGCGAGAAAACCTTGCTCGACTATAGAAGTAACTGTCTCAAGGACACTGTCATCAAGTACTGTGATTGTACCCTTGTAGCAGGCTTTTTCCTTGGCATCATCCTGACGAGAAGAAAACAATCGGTTCTTATAGTTCCCAATTGTGGCCCTATTTACTATTTCTGAGAGAAACGTATTTGGCATGCGTGACAGCTCGATGATTGTCTGTGTGTCGAGTAGTGATAGAGATTTCAGATCTCGCGAAAGCTGATGTAACTCAAAGCTGGAGAACTCGAAAATTGGCTTAAGACTTTCGAAAGGAACCCAATGTGACCTATCGAATACTTCCTTTGCATCGGAGGAATGCGATGTTTTCTTTTGAGAAGAAGCCATTCTAAACCTTTTGAATTGCTATGCCTAACTTATTATTATACGAAATTCGCGTTTTTTTGATCGTCGTGTTGTTTTAACATAAAACAAAGAGTTTGTTATTTTTTTCAATTTTTCCCTGCGGCTTCGGTAACTCAAATTTTGTAGCACATGACATACTTGCCTGACCCTTTTTTTTAATAGCATAACTTTCCTTCCTAGTGGCCTTCGGATCTTTATCAGGCTCAGTCGGATGACATTTTGAAATATAGGCCCTGACCGAGTCGCATGCTGCCCTTAGGATCGCATGGTCTTTTAACTTGGAAAGTTTCATATTATTGTATAACGGTTGAGTTCACCTGCATTTTGCAGCGTAGCGGAAAAGTGTCAGGTGGAACGATTTGTTATGCATTGGCTTCATTCAAGTTTCATAGATGTATTCTTTTTAATTTCTTCTGCTAAATCCATCCTGTTTCTCTTTATCACATCATCAAATATTTTTTGGATGAAGGGAGCAACATAGTATTGAGAGCCTTCTTCTGGCGTTATCCCACATTCTAAGCTATCAACATAATCACTTGACATCATATAGTGGTCGTTCAGATAGAAAAGATATGAAAAATGCAATATGAAAATATTCTCTAAATCCTTTGAAAACGTATTTAAAGCATCCAACCTATTATTCAAGTATATTTCATTGTCGTTAATAAGCATGTTTTGATAAAAATTGTAGTGTGTATGATCGTTACAACGGTCTCTTATACTTTTATATGTATTATCTCTGTAAAGTAATTCATTAATTTGAGACAATTTTTTCGACTTCCTAATGTACTGCGACATAACTCTATATTCAGGAAGTTGTTCTTTGCCTTTTATCCAATTGTCAATTTTCTCGACCACAAAGTTTTCAAGACTAAAATTGTCATCCAAATATAAGTTAGAATAGACGTTGATTATTGTTGAATCATAATATTTTCTCAACAATGCATATGAATCATTTATACGTCCTTTAATCAGAATATCTTTTATTGATTCAAGAGTACCTTGAATAGATGAATATACATAAGAATCAATGTTACAAATAGCATTTGTCCCTTGGGTCACAAAACCAAATATAGAGAATGATAGGCTTTTGTAAAAACCAGAATATTCTGATAACTGTTTAAAAACTTGATGTTCTTGATATGTGCTATCTATTATCATTTCCCAATTTGTGCATTACTATTATTATACGAAATTCGTGTTTCTCCATCACCTACATCTCGAATTTTGGCAATTATCCATCATTCCTTTTCCTTCAGTCTTTTCATCCCCGAATCACCCGTCAATATCCTCATCTGCTGGATGGCAATTTGATTCAGCCGTTCAAGTCTGGTTTCCTGGGATAATCCTTCATTGATAAACAGGGCGTTCAGGTTCTCCAGGTTTGCAAGGCAGACCAATTGCGAGATATCGGCGTAGTCCCGGATATTTCCCTTTTTATCGGGGTTCGCATCACGCCACATGGCGGCGGTTGTGCCGAACAGGGCCATATTCAGAATATCCGCTTCCGTGGCGTAAATGTGGTTGATCTGGGATTTGTCTAGCTCTGGGGGAATAAGGTTTTCCTTGATGGCATCGGTGTGAATCCGGTAATTTATTTTAGTCAGATTCCGGCGGATATCCCAGCCAAGCTGCTTTCTTTCCTGCTCTTTAAGGCGTTGGAATTCTTTAATGAGGTATATTTTAAATTCAGCACTGATCCACATACCGAATTCAAAGGCAATATCCTTGT
This sequence comes from Candidatus Aminicenantota bacterium, assembly GCA_011772425.1. Lineage (GTDB taxonomy): Bacteria > Acidobacteriota > Aminicenantia > UBA2199 > UBA2199 > JAKAGC01. Next base: position 30,002 of record WVZO01000120.1, on the reverse strand, counting down.
GCGCATATGTGCCGCCGTATCTGCCGGCTGTGGCTTTTAGGCCAATGGCATTGGTCTTGGCAACCCACTCTTTAACACTTATTTTATAACTATGTAATCCTGCCTGACTTTTAATTAGGTCGAATTCGCCATAATTAAAATCCGGATTGTGAATCTTTTCCCATATACCAAGATATTCCACTGTATTCCTGTTTCTTAACCAGTCAGAGACAAAAAAGTCTCCATCCTTGGCTTTCAACATATCTGTCAGGGAGATGTAATCATCCTCATGTATAGTAACAACCCTAATCTCTGTTCCTTTGACTTCAATTTTAGCCATTTTTCACCTCGATTTTCCCACGACCTTCGAAAATAAGCATATTCAACCTCTCTTCCTTCTGCAACTGCTCCTCAACCCGATCAAATCCTGTACAAGCTGCCGCCATTAAGGGGTGTTCACAACTCCAACCCACACATTTTGGCCCTACCAACCGAGATATTCTTCATTTAAACATAGCCAAACTTACCGGAAAATAAAAGAATAATACATCAGGAAAAAAATGTCAACTTTCTAAAAAAATATAAGGGAAATAGTTTGTTTTAAATGACAGAAACGTAGAGAAAGGAGTTCGCATGTGGAATAGGTAAGACAATTTCTCACTCCAAACTATTAAAACAAATCGATAGGCACGTTTTAGTCGCGTTCATACGCAATTTTCAAGAATTGTGGAAAATTGACCTGGCGCGGAAACATCATTCAGTGGTTAGAAGTGATAATTCCATCGTTGGAAATGCTCATTTATTGGTTAAAAGTCTGCATCCAATCGATAGAAATGGCCATTTAATGGTTGGAACTCATCATCCAGTCGTTGGAAATGACCATTCAATGGTTGGAAGTCATCATCCAGTCGTTGGAAATGACCATTCGATGGTTGGAAGTCATCATTCAGTTGTTAGAAATGGCTATTCGATAATTGGAAAAACGTGCCAGGCAAAGAAATATAATCATTTTGCGGCCGTTCCCGGTGAAATAATCATTGGTCTCAAATCTAATCTCTCCTACCGCACGGGCAATCTAAAAAAACTAATGCCCTCCGTGCGGATCTACTAAACCCTATTTGTATCTACAGGATGGACATAAAAACTAAAAAAAAACTTAAAAACTTTTTGTATGTCCATCCTGAACTACTATTAGAACTCTAAAAGAACTTTTCTTTGCCTTCGGCGACCAGGGGGTTCTTTTGAAAAACCACCCCCTGGACCCCCGCAAAACTTTTGTAAAAACCCCTTCGCACCATCTTTAATGAAAAGCTTTTGCGGGGGGTCCAGGGGGGCAGTTTTCTCGAAAAGAGCCCCCATGGCCGCCGGAGGCACTATACTATACTACCTCTTTTTATATCCTCTGGTCTTAACTTTCTTTGCAATAGAATCTCTTCCAGGTTCAGGGGCAAATTGAAATAACGAATACCTACCGCATTACGAACCGCATTGGCAATCGCTGCCGCAGTAAGCTCCAGCGTGGGCTCGCCAAGAGACTTAGCACCCCAGGGACCATAGGTTTCCTTTCCTTCGACAAAAATAGGAATGATTTCACCAATATCTTTACTGGTGGGGATCAAATATTGATCATAATTAAGTTCCCGAATGTGTCCTTTGTTGGTGGTGATTTCTTCAAATAAACCGTATCCGGCACCCTGTGTAACACCTCCGTAAACCTGCCCCCGGGCGCCCAATAAATTAATGACTTTTCCCGGATCGTGTACCGCTGTTACGCGGTCCACAAAAACTTCGCCGGTGCCTATATTAACCCTGACCTCTGCCACCTGGCAGCCATATACATAGGTGAAATAAGCAGGCCCCTGACCCACAGATTCGTCCCAATGGACTTTTGGTCCCGGGTACCAACCAATAGCAGCCAGGTTTACGGCCTTGTTGTAGGCAAGGCTGCACAGGTCTGTAAAAGATATTTTTTTCCGTTTATTGCCTTTAACGGAAACCAGGTGATCTTTAAATATAAATTCGCAATCCTCCAGGTTCCAATGGGTTTGCAATAATTTTTCCAACCGCTGGCGAACGATTTCAGCGGCTGCCTTTACTGCACCTCCGCCCATCAGCGTGGAACGGGAAGCAACCGTTGGGCCGCTGTCCGGTACAAGACCGGTATCCTGTTCCAGGTAATAAATATCTTCAACAGAAATGCCCAGGACTTCTGCCGCAATAATAGAAAAAGTGGTACGTAAACCCTGACCGTTTTCTGCCAGACCGGACAGCAGGTAAACCGATCCATCAGGCTGCACAGATAAGTAGGCAGCCGCTGCATCGATGCCTTCCGCACCTAAAGAACAACCGCGAAAACTGGCGGCCAAACCTATGCCTTTTTGCAGTAATTGATCCGGGGGAATAAAATTCTCAACTGCCACTTCCTCTTCGGTCAATTCCTTTAATGTAAAGCCGGGAATAGTGGGATGCCGCTGCTGGTTTTCTTTCCATTTGGCTTTGAAACCGGTTTGTTCAACCGCCGTATCCAGCACTTTAACCAGGTTAACATCGTGGTTTTCCAGTTTTTGTCCACTGGCCGTGATAGAACCGGAACGCAAACCATTGATCCTGCGGATTTCATCCGGCGGCATGCCCAGTTTAACCGCGATTTCATCCATTAATGATTCCTGGGCAAAGACCGGCTGCGGCGAACCAAAGCCCCGCATCGCACCGGTATAAGGATTATTAGTATAAACCGCCCGGATATCGGTCCACACGTTTTCAATCTCATAAGGGCCAGTCGCCTGCACCACGGATCGCCAGGTGACAAAGGGGCTCATAGAAGCGTAGGCACCGCCGTCAGCTAAAATATCGATTTTCATGGCCTTTATTTTGCCATCCTGGCAAAATCCCACTTTGTGATGTATAATGTAAGGATGACGTTTATAAGATTCCATGATGGACTCTTCGCGAGTATAGCGAATTTTTACCGGCCTCCCGGTTTTAAGAGCACCAACAGCCGCACGAGCGGATAGAATACACATAATATCATCTTTTCCACCAAAAGAACCACCCATTTCTGCCTGTACTACCCGAACCCGCGCCAACGGCCAACCCAAAGCCGTTGCCACTATTCTCCTGGCAGTAAAGGGATTTTGAATACTACCGATGATTTTAATTCCTTTACTGCCTTCAAGAGGAACAGCCGTCACAGCTTCCGGCTCAATATAAGCATGCTCCACATGCGGCGTGGTATAGGTCTGCTCAAGAATAAAGTCACTATCAGCAAAGCCTTTTTCAATGTCTCCTTTCCGAACCGGATAATGAACGATCAGGTTACTTTCATATTGGGGATGAATCAACGGTGCATCCGGGGCCAGGGCTTTGCGTGGATCAGTGAGTTCCGGCAGAGGCGTATAATCGATTTTAATTTTGTCCCGCAGCGAGATTAAATCCGTTTCCGATTCTCCTACCAGCATCGCCACCACATCACCCGGTGTCACTATTTTTTCATCACAAAAAACCGGTTGATCCCGCCGAACCACCCCGGTCAATTTCTCACCAGGGATGTCCCGGGCATCACAAATTGCCCGAAGCACAGGATGATTTTGTATTGCCGAATAATCGATCTTATTGATTTTTGCATGGGCCACCGGCAAACGAACCATAACTCCGTATAACTGTCCGGGAAAATCATAATCATCCGCAAACTTCGCCTGTCCCAAAACTTTCTCCAAACCATCCTGCCGAATTACAGGTTTTCCAATTGTAAAAAAATTTCTATTTTTATTCATTATAATTTTTGCCTCCACCAGCCCACCAGGGGGGCTCTTTTCGAGAAAACTGCCCCCCTGGACCCCCCGCAAAAGCTTTTGATACACGGTCAGCCTGTGTTACGATGCTTCAGTCATCCTACCCCATTGGTATCATTTTCCTTCTTAACTTCCTCATTTCTTCTCTTCTCTTCCTTCGCGTCCCTTCGCGGCTCAAAAAAATTTAATTAGATTTGTGCTTTCAAAAATTGTCCGTTTTTTAAGCTCGATGGTGATTCCTTTTTTCTTATTTGATCTACTATTAATTGGCCCCGCAAAAACGTGGCCTCTACAATGGCACCAAAAGACACACCCTCAAGTGGAGTATATTTGCCTTTACTGTGCATGTCCGCGCCCCTGATTACCTGCTGCTCCCACAAGTTAATAAGTGCCATATCAGCATCTTTTCCCGGTTCAAGACTTCCTTTTGCGTGCGAGATTCCACAAAACCCGGCCGGGTTGGTAGATACCACATCAATGGTTTGAGATAATGTCAGCCTTCCTTTTTTGAACCCTTCACTAAACATGAACGGCACACGATGCTCCACACCGGGGATACCGCCGTAAACCTTCCAGAAATTGTTAGAAGATTTTTCTTTGTGTGGATCACATCCGGCATGGTCAGTGGTAATAAACGATAGTGTCCCATCCTTTAATCCTTCCCAGAGGGCCTCCTGGTCCGGTTTTGCTTTTACCGGCGGAGCGGTCTTAAGGAAAATAGAAATTTTAGGATTAGCAAAATCATCCCCTGTAAAATAAAGGTATTGGGGGCATGTCTCCGCACTAAAATTCAGGCCCTTTTCCCGGGCACGTCGAACCAATTCCAGGCCGGCTTTTGAACTTAAATGAACAATATGAACGCGGCTTTTACTCTTGCGGGCAATATCTATCATGGTTTCCACTGCCTTTGCTTCAGCCTGGACATCCCTTACCTGACAGTAAGCCCGCCAATCATTAACACCTCTTTGTTGCAGGTAAGCCTGCCGTTTAATCACCAGCGATTTATCTTCTGCATGAACCGCCAGGGGAAGCTTCCTGGATATTGATCGAATCCATTTAGCCGTTTGCAGCATCCGGTCAGGGGTTAAATCAGTAAATGTTTCCATTCCCGAAATTAAATAGGCTTTGAAGCCAACCACTCCAGAATCAGCGAGTTCCCGGATTTGACGCTGAATGTCTTTTTTATTTTCAAAATCATTCCCAGATACCCCTCCCCAAAATGCATAATCCACCCAACTGCGGCCGCTGACTGCCTCCAGCTTGATACGCAAATTCCACGGGGAAGTCACCGGCGGTATGGACGTGCACGGCATATCCACAACCGTAGTAACACCTCCAAACGCAGCCGCCAGAGAACCGTGATCAAAATCATCCCGATCTTCAAATCCCGGCGTATTAAAATGAACATGGGTGTCTATTGCCCCGGGAATAAGCAAAAAGAATTTTCCATCATAAATCGAAGAATCAGTAGATTCTTCCTGTAAAGAAGACGAAGAAACCGAAGTTATTTGTTTTTGAAATTTCTTCCATTTATCCGGTGTTGAAATTTCTTCCCAGCCTATTGTCCTGTCTAAACAAGGCAGAATCCGAGTGACTTTTTGGTCAAACCATACGTCCACCAGCCGCAACAGATTCCCACCCGCACTGATAAATACATTCGATAGGACCTTTAGATTATTTTGCATTTTATAAATATAGAAACTTCAACACCTTCTCCGGCGTGATAGGGGAATCGAAATATATGCTCTTTTTCGGCCGGAAGGCTTTCATAGCATTGAATATGGCAAAATAAGTACCGATGCCGTACATAAACGGCGGCTCTCCAATAGCTTTGGAACTTAATACAGCTTTAGGATTGGCCGCATCCTCCAGGAAAAACACGTCAACCTTAGCCGGCGTGGATTTGATATCGGGTATTTTATAGGTGCTGGTGTTATCGGTTATAAGACGGCCATCTTTGCTATAGATCAATTCTTCCATGGTCATCCAGCCAATGCCCTGGATGAGTCCTCCTTCAGCTTGCCCCCTGTCAACCAGGAAATTAAGACTCCTACCTCCATCATGGACAAGGTGAACTTCATCAACCTCATATATCCCACGTAAACAATCCAGCGTCACCTGGATAATGGCAGTTCCAAACACATGATACGCAAAAGGTTTTCCTTTTTCTTTGCTTCGATCAAAGTAAATACCTGGCGTGGCATAAAACCCCTGGGCCGATAGATTAATTCGTTTCCAATACGCATCATTAACAACCTTTTCCCAGGTGAGTTGAGTTTTTTGCCCGGTGAGGTAAACCTGCTCATCCCGGACTTCAATATCTTGCGGATTGGAATGGTCCAGTAAATCTGCGGCCACCTGTTTCAGTCGTTCCAGTATTTGTAAGCAGGCGATTTCTGCGGCTTTTCCATTCATATCTGCCCCTACACTGGCAGCCGTGGGAGACGTGTTGGCCACACGAGTCGTATTGGTGGTCTCAATTTTGACACGCTCCGGTGCAATAGAAAACGTATGGGAAACCACACGGAGAATTTTCATATTGACTCCCTGTCCCATTTCTACAGCCGCAGTACTTACACTGACACTGCCGTCAGTATACACATGCACCAACGCACCAGCCTGGTTTAAAGCGGTATTAGTAAAGGAAATTCCAAAGCAGACCGGCATTACGGCCGCGCCTTTTTTCTTTAATTTGTTGGTTTTGTTAAAGGTTTCAACATCCCGGTATATTTTAGCAAAATCATAACGTTCCTCTGCTTCTTTCCAGCACCTGCGGGCACGGCAATCTTCGACTTGCATGCCGTAGGGAAACGTATCTCCCTCTTTTAAAAGGTTTTTCTGCTGGATAACAGAAGGTTTTATATTCATCTTTTCCGCGGCTTTTTGCATGGCTGATTCGATGACAAACATGCCCTGCGGTCCGCCAAAACCGCGGAACGCAGTAAAAGGCGGAAGATTGGTGTAACAACTGGCTGCCGTGGCTTTGACATTAGGGATATGATAGGAGTTGGTACTGTGAAAAAGAGTTCGTTCCAGAATCGCTGTGGAGAGATCGGCAGCTGCCCCGGCATTTTGGTAGAACGTCACTTCATAGGCCATGATGGTTCCATCTGCTTTCAATCCCAGCTTAAAATCCGAAGAATAGGGATGTCGTTTACCTGTCATCACCATATCTTCGTGGCGATTCAAGGTCAATTTAACCGGTTTTTTCAGGTTAAAAGCAGCCAATGCAGCCATGGCCGCCCAGGGAGTGGCCTGGTCTTCTTTCCCGCCAAACCCGCCGCCAAGCCGGCGTACATCCACTTCCACTTTGTGCATGGGCAGTCCCAGGACCCTGGCAATAGTCCGCTGCACCACAGTAGGCGACTGGGTAGATGAATAAACTTTGATACCGTCGTTTTCCAGGGGTACAGCCATGGCAGCTTGCGGTTCCATGTAAAAATGTTCCTGCCCCCCGGAATCCACACGCCCCTCCACGATCACGTCACATTGATCCCAGGCATTGTCTACATCTCCCAACACAAAGGTCCGGACCGGTGCCACCAGGTTACCCTTTGCATAGGCCTCCCTGGGATCAACAATCACCGGTAAAGGTTCTATCTCTACTTCTATATCCTTAAACGCTCGTTTTGCTTCGGCTTTGGTTTCGGCAACTACCACAGCTATAGAGTCCCCAATAAACGAGACTTCATCCTGCGCCAGCAAAGGTTCATCCTGGATGATACCGCCTACCTGGTTCTCCCCGGGAATGCTTTTATAAGTAAGAATATCTATAACACCTTTATTGGTTTTAGCTTTTTCTACTTCCAGTCGCTTAATTTTCCCGTGAGCCGCCGCTGAAGTAAAAACCGCTGCATAAAGCAAACCTTCAGGTAGTTGAATGTCATCCAGGAAAACCGATTGACCTTTTGTATGTAAAATATTATCGACGTTCTTCATAGCATCAGCTCCTTTTCCAGGTTCTTCTTGGGGAAAAGAGTAATAAAATGAGCGAAGATCAGATTTTGCAGTAACAGGGTTTTGTACCGCGCTGACCCCCGCACATCGCTGATAGGGGATATCTCTTGCTCCATGACGTCTACTGCTTCGCGGAGGGTTTTTCCGGTTATTTTTTTGTCTCTTAAATAGCCGCAGGTTTCTTCCAGGTAAAGGGGGATAGGCGCAACCCCACCGGCAGAGAGATGAATGTCGGCGATGATACTCTGCTCCACTTTTATACTTATTGCGGTGTTACATGAAGCGATATCCAGGTATTTACGCTGCGAGACTTTTTCAAAATGAAAGCGGTAACCCCAATCGGGTTGAGGAATGGGAATCTCAATGGTTTCAATGATTTCCCCTTTCTTCATATCCATCTGTTTGTATCCTTTGAAAAAGTCTCTTAACGGCAATTCCCGCCGGGTTTTTCCTTTTACCAGACAGATATCGGCATTCAATGCCAACAACATGATGGTCAGGTCGCCGATAGGTGATGCATTGACAATATTGCCCGCCACTGTGGCGCGGTTGCGCATAATAGTCGAAGCAACCAGGTTGAGGTACGTTTTCATATTGGGAAAGAGTTGATTCAT
>WVZO01000120.1:16629-21609 GCA_011772425.1 Candidatus Aminicenantota bacterium | reverse complement strand
GAGGTCAGTGCCGCCGGCCACAATAATTTCACTCCGCCCTTTTCGTTTGCTGCGGGGTCCAGGCACAGGAGTGGATGCACCCCGCGGCGCTGCATCCACTCTCATCCCTTTTAATTGTTCCGGTACTTGTAAAAAATACCCGGGCAAAATAGACCATTCAACCAACTGCTCTATCCGACTTTTCTTTTTATCTATTCGCGGGGCAAATGTATTACTGACTTTGCTGGCAGCTCGCTGAATAGGAACATACCCGGTACACCTACAGATATTGCCGTCCAATGCATCCACTGCATCCTGGTAATCAAGGGATTCAGAAGTCAGGAAAAACCCGGTCAGAGACACAACAAAACCAGGAGTGCAAAAGCCGCACTGGGAAGCGCCCTCATCCACCAGTGCTTGTTGTACAGGTGTCAGGCTGTCGGTATTCAATCCTTCAATTGTTACAATATGCTTGCCGTCAATTTCTCCTAACGGCAGCAGGCAGGAAGCAACAGCCTTGTACTGAACTTTATTGCCGTTTAATTCACCCATCAATATCGTGCAGGCACCACATTCACCTTCCCGGCATCCCTCTTTAGTACCTGGCAGTCCCTGATGCTGCCGGATAAAATCCAACGCAACCATTCCAGGTGACAACAAGGTCTCTACTTCCCGATCATTTATAATGCATTTGACAGCCTTTTTTTTCATTCAACCTCCATTTTACTGTTACATGCTGATCTTAAGTGTAGGTGAGACAGCTTTTTTAAGGCTTGACTCCAGGCCATTGAGAAGTTCTTGTTTGTGTCGTTCATAAATTTCCGCTGCTTTCTTCATTTGCTCCGGGCTGAGAATTTCTTTTGTTTGCGTATAAGCACGCAGCAGCAGGCTTTCATGCTCCCGAAAGAGTTGGGCATGGCGGTCCAATAGTACCAGCTTTTGTTTTATATCAGCGTCAGGTTCTACAAGGTCCAGCTTCGCTGTAACATTGGCAAATTCAATCGAGACTTTTAAATATTGTTCTTGATACTCTCTGGCAATGTCCAGCAGATGCCGGATTTGTTTGTCACTAAGCCCTACCTCGTCATAGTTTTGCAGCACCCGCGTGAGGATTGCCGGGGGTGCAAACGATTCAACGTCAGCCGAAATTAAATATCCCGGCGCTAGTTTTAAATGATCCACAATACACATTTCTATCACCTCCTTATTTTACTGACTCTTCAGGCACTGGATTCCATTTTTCCAATGCTTTTGTATCTTTTAAACCGTTTCCAGTGAGCATTAACAGCACCCTGGAATTTGATATGGTTTCCTTTGATTTTACTTTTTGAAAGCCTGCCATGCTGGCAGCAGCCGCAGGCTCTACCAGTATTCCTGTTTGTAGGGCAAGGAGTTTTTGTGCCTGTAAAATTTCGTCATCTGGTACGGAAATGGCTTCGCCGCCGCTTTCTTTAACTGCATAGACTGCCATATAGAGATTCCTGGGCGCACCCGCACAAATGCTGTCCGCAATAGTTGCAGCGGTTCGATATTCAAACCGGCCGGTATCCAGGTAACGTACCAATGCATTACTGCCTTCAGCTTGTACAGCGATCAACCGCGGTAATTTTTCAATCCAGCCCAACTGGTGTAACTCCCAAAATCCTTTAAACATCCCGGAAAGAATCACGCCGTCCCCCACCGGAACAAAGATAATGTCCGGTACATTTCCCCTGGAAGCGATAAATATATCGTAAGCGGCTGATTTTTTTCCCTCGACGGTTAAGGGGTTATAAGCGGTATTCCGGTTATACCAGCCTTTGTTTTTCGATATTTCCAGGCTCAGGTCAAAGGCCCGGTCGTAGTCTCCCTGTACCGTGTAAATTTGTGCGCCGAATGACTGGATTTGCAGCCGTTTGGCTGTAGGGATAGTTTTAGGAACAAATAAATGAGCATTCAGCCCAAGCCGGGCGCAAATACCTGCCAGTGAAGAACCGGCATTACCTGTTGAGGCAGCAGCAATTTCATTAATTCCCATTTGCACAGCTTTTAATGCAACAATAATCGATGCGCGGTCTTTGTATGACAGGGTCGGGTTCCGGGTATCGTCAAAAACCAAAATTGGCCGGTCATCTATTTTGTATTCCAGCATCGGGCTGGAATTCAGACTAAGCCTGCGTAGTTTCCCCTCATCTTCCCGGTAATCCAGGGGCCACAGTTGTGGATAAAGCCAGAATTCCCCGCACTTAAAATTAAGGAAATGTTCTCTATCCAGCCGCTGTTTTAATTTCTTATAATCGTATTCAATCCACAGGACGCCTTTTAACGGTTGCTTCTTCTCTGCCTTTCCGCATCGTGGACAGAGGTATTGAAATACAGGTTCAATCTCCTCGATTGAAAATTGCGAATGACAATCAAAACATTTATAGGAATAATGATTCATTTCAGGAAAAAAGGAAACCATATAACCACGAAGGCCCGCGGCGCGGGCAGCCCATAAAGAAGGACACGAAGGAACACGAAGAGAAGAGAAAAAAAGATAAAAATTACAAATTCCAAATCACAAATTACAAACAAATTACAAATTACAATGACCAAAAAATCACAAAAATTAATAAGAAGCGGATTACAACGATCATAATCTGGCACGATATCAAGAAGCGAAGTACAATGACTGACCATGAATTAAAAGCTTTTGCGGGGGGTCCAGGGGGGCAGTTTTCTCGAAAAGAGCCCCCCTGGTCGCCGAAGGCCTTTATAAAATCAATGCTAATAAGGCTTTCTGTACATGCAGGCGGTTTTCTGCTTCCTGGTAGACGACTGAGTGTGGACCGTCGATTACTCCTGGTGTGACTTCTTTGTCGCGGTCTGCTGGCAGGGGGTGCATATACAACGAATGTTTTTTTGTCATTTCCATTCGTTTTTCACTGCAAATCCAGTCAGGGTATTTATCGATCAGCGCAATGCCTTGTTTTTCATCTTGTGTATGAACCAGGGGTCCCCATGATTTGGGAACCACCACATCGGCATCTTTAAACGCTTCATCCATGTCATTCGTGATAGTGAATTTCACGCCAGCTTCTTTTGCATTTTTTTGTGATTGTTCGATGATTTGGGGCATGAGTTTAAATTCCGGTGGATGAGCAAGTGTAACCTCGATGCCGAAGCGGGGCATCATAAGGATCAGGCTTTGGGGCACGGAAACCGGACGCATATAATTGGGTGCGTACGTCCAACTTACACCCAGTTTTAGCCCTCTCGTGTTGTCACCGAAATGTTCTATAATGGTAAAATAATCTGCCAATATCTGTGCAGGATGATATATATCGCACTGCATGTTAACCACCGGGCTTCTGCTGTGCTGTCTGAGTTCTTCTAAATATCGATTACCTTCACCGTATTTGCAAAGGCGTACCGCGATCCCCTGGAGGTAGCCGGAAAGCACTTTGGCAGTGTCTTTAGCACCTTCGCCGTGGGAGATTTGCATGGCTCCGGGATCAAAAAAGATGCTGTGCCCACCCAATTGTGTCATGGCAGCTTCAAATGATGTGCGCGTCCGGGTAGAGGGATCGAAAAAGATCATCCCCAATGTCTTGCCTTCTAAAATATGGCTAAATTTCCCGGAGGCAAAATCCAATTTATATTGTTTTGCTAACTCAAAAATAGTCTTGAGTTCTTGGATCGTCCAATCCTGTGTAGTAATAAAATGTTTCCCTTTTAATTTCGTTTGCATATTTTTCCTTTATTTGCCTTCGGCGACCAGGGGCTCTTTTTATAAAAACCGCCCCTGGACCCCGCAAAAATTTTTTATACATGGTCAGCCTGTGTTACAATGCTTCCATCATCGTGCCACATTGGTTCCGTTTTACCTCTTGACTTCTTATCTTTTTCTCTTCTTACTTCCTGCTTCCTACTCTCTTCTCTTCGTGTCCTTCGTGTCCTTCGTGGCTTCCAAAAATCATTTATCGATGAACCGCTTAATCATATCCACATAAGGATGAAAATCAAGACCGGTCTGGCTCAGGGTATCCTTGTCCGCGGCAATCTCTATTGGCGACGCCACCCGGATGATCTTTCCCTTATCCAACAGCGCAATGCGATCACAAATGGAAAGCGCCAGCAATATGTCCTGCGAAATAATGACCCGCGTCAAAGAGAGGTTCTTTATCATTTCAATAATATTTAATACGCTTTTATAGTCAAGGTTGGCAAAAGGCTCATCCAATGCAATCACCTGCGGATTCATTACAAGCGTGGTGGCCAACGCCACCCGCTTCTTCTCCCCAAAAGAAAGATGATGAGACGATAAATCCTTCAGGTGAGATAAATTCATCTTCTCAAGGATAGCGGTGATTTTTTGATCCACCTCTTCCGGCTTAAGTCCAAGATTAAACAACCCAAAGGCAATATCTTCGTAAACCGTGGGACAAAACAATTGGTCATCCGGGTTCTGGAAAACAATCCCTACTTTCTCCCGGATTGTTTTTTCGCTCTTCTTTTCAATTTTGATATTGTCCACGAAAACGTCACCATCGCCTTGCAAAATACCGTTCAAATGCTGCAGCAGGGTAGATTTCCCTGCACCTGTAGGACCGATGATGCCGAAAATTTCACCCTTTTTTATTTCAAGATTGACATCTATCAATGCCCGGTGTCCATCCGGGTATGAAAAATTTAAGTTTTTAATGGTTATTATTGGTTCCATTACTCCATTACTCCACTACTCCATTCTTCTTCATATGTTCCATAATAGTATTCTTGCAGTAACCACAACGATTAAGAAGAATATAACCGCTGTCAAATCGATCCATTTGAGTCGATTGGAATTACCATCCGGGAATTCTCCCACGAATCCCCTGGATAGCATTGCTTTATAAATATAGTCCGAACGGTCCATACTCCTGAGCAAAATCCCGGCCGCAATGCTGCCGTAAACTTTAACCCTGGAAATGCGGCGAATTGGAGTCCGGCTCTTGTAAGCCCTCATGGACCGGTGCAATTCGTCGATAAAAACAAATATAT
>WVZO01000120.1:0-16599 GCA_011772425.1 Candidatus Aminicenantota bacterium | reverse complement strand
TAATACCTGGAGAATGCCTCGATGGTAAAATCCACCTGGTGTTCGACGAGATAAGACAGGTAAATAAATAACGAGAGAAGCAGCGCCAACGGTGTAACTAAAACTAACTTCTTCAAATAAAATTGAATGGGGACCCTGCTCATTGCCATTAAGATCACAACAATTCCCAGGTATAAGCCAAACACGTTTATATTAAACGTGGAGACAATTAAAATCAAAAAGCAAAAGCACAATAACAGCTTTACCCGGGGGTCCAGTTTGTGAATCACCGAATCAAGGGTGCTGTATTTATCAATGAAATCATGTTTCATTTTTTATTTTTCTTTGATGTTTCCTGCCGTTTGGAGAACCGGTGAAGGATAAACGTGATCCCCAGGATCAACACCACTCCCAGGACGATCTTTAACATGTAGCAGCACCACTCACTTTTGGTGATAGGTGGAGGTGCTTTTTTCTCTATTTTGCTTTCCGCTGAAGGACTCTTACCTGGAGTTGAAGGTGAAGTGGAAGTGGGCAGTGACGGCGGCGAAGGATTGAAAAAGTCCTGGTTGAGTGTGATTTCAGTTTTCTTTTTATGTCCCATGCCATCATCCACTGTTACCACCCAGGTCCCGGTTTTGTCCGGGTAAAAACAAAAGGTCCCGTTTTTGTCGGTATTTCCTTTTTGGAATCCTGTTTTCTCTCCTTTGAAAGCAAAACCAACGGTTACACCGGCATTGGCAAGAGCGCTGCCCCCATGGTAGGTTGTTTTTACCACGATAAAAGGGGGTCTCTTCTCCAGGGTCACTTTTATGCCGTGTCCCCACAAAACAGGGGCAGATACTAAAAAAACCAAAACAATAATCATTACTTTTCGGATCATTTTAGAATCTCCGGTTTAACGTTGTAAAAATAATTATAAGCAAACACGGTGAGAAAGCCTTCAATGACGGCGGCTGGCAGATAGATGGTGACGATAAACACCATGCCTTTGCCGTAATTTACCAAGACAAAAATAACAGAAACCAGGATTGCCGGGATTAAAATCCCCAAAAAACCGCAAGCAAAACTTTTTACCTGGTTGTTCAATTTAAGGGATTTCCATACAACCCAGGCGGCGAAAGCACCGCTTCCCATTGTTAATGTATTAATGCCCATGGAAAGCAGCCCGCCGTGTTGAAAAATAAGACATTGAAACAGCAGGTTGACAAAAATAATGGGAATCGCGCGTATACCGAACAACAGGCCGGCAAGTCCATACAATCCCAGGTGTATCGAGGTCCCGGCAATAGGAAAATGAATCAGGGAGACAATAAACAACGCAGCAGCAAAGATGCCCATTTTAGGGATTTCTTCTGAGCGTAGATTTCTACCACCGACATAGACCAGTGCCACTGCTGCTGCATCGGCGCCAACACTGATCCCTGCCGGAATAATACCATCCGCAATATGCATTTGCTCCTCTGCACCTTTTAATACAAGAGCATGATATTATCATAACCTTTTCATGCTTTCAAGCAGTGACTCGTCAAAATCCTCATTTTTAAAAGAGAAACCACAGATTTCGCAGATTTCGCAGAAAAAAAATAAAAGAATCTGTGTAATCTGTGTAATCTGTGGTTCCTTAATATTGTGAATTTTGGGTTTACTTTTTTGGCGTTTGATTGTATAATAGGAATTCGTTAGGCTATACTTCATTCTTTCTGAACTCGATGAAAAAATATTTTTTTTTTAAAAAAAGCAAAACCTTTTTTAGAAAAAATCAGTATAATACAAGTTAGAACTCATTGAGTGTGAGCAACAGGAGTAACAATGAAAAAAGGAATATTGATAACAATTCTTGTGATTGTCTTATTAATCGTGATTTTGGCCCTAATTGGCGGGTACGTTTATATCCAGTTTACCCGGGAGCCCCACATCCCGGAGAATTCATATCTTCAGATCGATTTGATAGGCCCTATTGTGGACATTGATAATTCGGTCCTTCCTAAAAAACGTTCTATCAGGGAGTTATGGTTTCATATCAAAAGAGCAAAGGTAGATAAACGCATCAAGGGGATTATTTTGAAAATTTCCTTTGCCTATGGCGGTTTCGCCAAGGTGGAAGATATTGGACGGTTAATCAAGGACTTCAAGGAAAGCGGCAAAAAGGTTTACGCCTTTATCGAAGGTGGAGATATAAGAAGTTATTATCTTTCGACGTTCGCAGATAAAGTTTATTTGTTCAAGGGAGGTTACCTCATTTTGAAGGGTCTGGCCAGTGAGGCGATATTTTTGAAAAAAACACTGTCGAAATTGGGTATACAGGGTGAATTTTTTCACATTGGGGAATACAAAACCGGAGCCAATATGTTTACTGAAGAAAGCATGACCCCTGCCCACAAGGAAGCCATAGAAAAATTGCTGGACGATATTTATTTAGCAACTTTAGAAGGTATTGCCGTTAACAGGAACCTGGACGTGGAAACCGTAAGGAAAGTTATTGAAGAACAGCCGTTTTCAAACCAGGCCTGCCTGGAGGCCAAACTGGTTGACGGTATTTTATATGAAGATGAAATACTTGAGAATTCAGAAGAGAAATACGTAACTCTCTCGTTTGATACATACAGACAGACTTCATCCCCACTTCCCTACCGGGGATTTAAAAAGATAGCTGTTATATTTGCTTCCGGTGAGATTCATCTTGGGCAAAGCGGAAGAAGGTCGATCTATGGGGGCGAAATTATGGGTTCGGCGACAGTAGCTAAGCAGCTAAAATCCGTAAGGAAGAACCGGTATGTTAAAGCAGTGGTGTTACGAATAGAAAGCCCCGGCGGTTCAGGGATTGCCTCCGATGTAATTCGCAGGGAGGTGGAACTGGCAGCCAGGAAAAAACCAGTGGTGATTTCTATGTCAGACTTCACCGCTTCAGGTGGGTATTGGATTGCAACTCCCGCTTCAAAACTGATGGCCCTTCCCCAAACCATCACCGGCTCCATTGGGGTCCTGGGTGGAAAATTCGTCCTGAAAGGTCTGTATGATAAAATCGGCCTCAATAAAGAAATAGTAAAAACCTCTCAGTATGCGGATATGTTTTCGGACTATCGCATGTTTTCCCGGGACGAGAGGGACAAGATAATGGAACTAATGAAAGAAATGTACCGGAAATTCTTAAACGTGGTAGCCACCAGCAGGAATATGGACATTGAAGCGGTGGATAAAATCGGCCGGGGACGAGTCTGGACCGGAAGCACTGCGTTAAAGCTTAATCTCGTGGATAAACTGGGGGGACTGAATGAGGCTGTTGAAGAAGCAAAAAAACTGGCCAAAATCCCTCCTGAAGAAGAAATTGGTATTATCATCTATCCCAGGAGAAAAACCTTTTTCCAGAGACTTATGGAACTTATGGGAGAAGGTTCGAAAATATCACCCACTAACCTTGTGCTCAGCTTCGAAGAAAAAATCAATATGTACAAAACGTTCTTCCCGGCTTACCTCCTGCCTTATAAAATATCGATAAAATAGATTTGCATTTCCAGTGCGTTAAGCGCAGAAGGACTGGAAAAGAGAGAAATTAGTAAGAAAATTTACCGATGCAAGTAATAAAGTACAGGGACATTCTTTTAGAAAAAAATATAGAAACTGCCAGGGAAATTATCGCCAATGATGGGGTAATTGTTTATCCCACGGATACCCTTTACGGGTTAGGGGGGAATTTTTTTTCCCTGGCGGTAATTGAAAAAATAGATGCGGTCAAAAACAGGCGTGATATGCCTTATTCGGTGATGGTTTCAGGGCTGAATATGGTATATGGTCTGGTGGACGCTGTGCCTGATGTTTTTCATGAACTTTACCAAAAAATACTCCCGGGAGAATTTACATTCTTGTTTCCGGTGTCCAAATCCATTAACCCTGAATTGGTAAAGGGCACTGGTAAAATCGGTATTCGTATTCCCAATGTGCCCGGGATGTTAAGGTTGATAGAGATTTTAGATGTCCCTCTGGTATCTACATCTGTGAACCGGTCGGGGCAGCCGCCGTTAAATGATCCCGCAGCCATTCTCAGGGAATTTTCGGGAATACAGGCACAGGAACAGCATGTTGTGACATTATTGATTGATGCAGGTCTTTTACCTGAGTCCGGGGGTTCGACTATTCTCGATTTGACCCAAAGCCCGATCAAATGCCTCCGCCGGGGGGATGGTTTCGAACTGTTAAAGAAATTGGATATTCATATCGTCAGTTAACAATTCAGGCCCTGCGTTTACATGAGGGCTTCAAGTGCTGATATCAATATCTTGTCATCCTGCACACCCATGAATTGGTTGACTATTTTACCATCTTTAAAAATGAGAAGTGTGGGGATACCTGTGATGCCGTATTTCATTGCCACTTCCCCGTTTTCATCTACGTTTAGTTTGCATATTTGTGCTTTGTCTCCTATTTTTTCAGCTAATTTTTCAAGGATAGGTGCTTGAATGCGGCAGGGATAGCACCAGGGTGCCCAGAAATCCACAAGAGTAACGCCGCTGCCGGTGATTTTTTCAAAATCCTCATCTGAGATATTTTTAACAGCATTATTTTCAGTCATTTTCGTACTCCTTATGCAGTATTTATTTTCAGGTTGGCATTAATTGTTATTAACAGTTATTGTCATTTGGCAATGATACATGATTTTTTCCCGGATGTCTACCCCCCTGCCCCCTGCGGGGGAAATTCCAAATCCCAAATTACAAACAAATTGGTGCCCTTCGTGGCTGAAACATCGCCGCAGGCGATTTAAATTTGCCCGAAGGGCACCTTTACTTTCTTATCTTTAATTAAAAAATTCCTTTTTTCTTTTCCCACGGTCCCTCTACGTAGTCGTAACCCGCAGGAACCTCAAAAAAAGATGCAGGAAATTTTTTGGTGTTAATCTTGGTAACGGTCATGGTGGTAGTGCTTTCTCCCCTGACCTTTCCTTTTTTGTTTTTCTGGATGGTATGGGTAATGACTTTAAGGGGAAACCCGATCTCTTTTTGCTGTTTTATTTGTTCGGCGATCAATTCGTCCAGGTCCGGGATACCGGTTTTGAAGTTCTTTTTTAAGAACCCCTTATGGAATTCAGCAAGCCCCGGGATTTTGGTGGTTCCCCATATTTCTTTTTCTTCGTGAATTTTCATAGTTTTTTTGATAAAGGCAATTTTGATTTTCATGGTGTAATCAGTGGTGATTTTGAGGTGGTTGCAAGGATATCCCAACAATGTTTCATCAGGGAGAGCCTCGGTATTGATGGAATGGTCGATAATTTGAATTTTAACCAGCTGTCCCAGTATCCCGGCCACTTGCAGCAGCCCATCTATGGATATGACCATATACTCGTGTTTTTTATCATTCACTATATAGATATTGTCTTCGGCAGCCTTGAAGAGCCAATAACCATCCTGGAAATGCAGCATGTTCTCATTGGCCACCCCTTCGAATACCTGTTTGACATTTCCTGCCTGGGCATAGGAATGGGTTGCGATATCATTGTTGTCCTTCTTTCCTTTTGTGGTAACGGATTTGATGTCAGTGAACCACTCTATACCCGCAAAGGAAAAAGCAGTAAACACCCATATGATCATTAAAAACACAAAAAATTTTTTTATTCTCATGGTTAACTCCTTTTTTATCTTTTAATCATACTTTTTAGGATGACAATTCTATTGCAATTTGCACTCTTTGTCAACCGTTGTTTTTATTTTTTTTACCCCGGGAGATAAAAAGTTGACTAAAGGATGGAATTAATATAAAATTGTCTTTTTATCAAAGGAGTTGCATATGGCAAAGAAAGCATTGATTACAGGAATTACAGGACAGGATGGTTCGTATCTTGCTGATTTGTTGTTGGAAAAAGGGTATGAAGTCACCGGTATGGTCAGGCGCTCCAGTACGGAGAAATTTGAACGAATCGAACATATCAAAGATAAAGTTAATATCCAACAGGCAGATTTGTTGGACCAGTACTCAATTATTAAACTCATAAACAAAGTTCAACCGGATGAGATCTATAATCTGGCAGCCATGAGCTTTGTTCCCACGTCGTGGAACCAACCGGTATTAACCGCAGAATTTACAGCTATTGGTGTCACACGAATGCTGGAGGCCATCCATGCTGTAAATCCGAAGATCAAATTTTACCAGGCTTCATCTTCTGAGATGTTTGGTAAAGTTAGAGAGGTTCCCCAAAGCGAAAAAACCCCTTTTTATCCCCGAAGCCCATACGGAGTTGCCAAGGTTTACGGTCACTGGATCACGGTTAATTACCGGGAAAGTTATGATATTTTTGGTGTTTCCGGTATCCTGTTTAACCACGAATCCCCCCGCAGGGGCCTGGAGTTTGTGACGCGGAAAGTGACCTACAATGCAGCCAAAATCAAATTGAGACTGGAGAAAGAGATCCGCATGGGTAACTTAGATGCCAAAAGGGATTGGGGATATGCCGGCGATTATGTCAAAGCCATGTGGCTGATGCTGCAGCAGCCGGAACCGGACGATTATGTCATCGCCACCGGGGAAACCCATTCCGTACAAGAACTAATGGAAGTGGCCTTTTCTTATCTTGACCTTGATTACCGGGACTTTGTTGTGATTGATAAACGGTTCATCCGACCAGCCGAGGTGGACTTGCTGGTGGGTGACAGCTCAAAAGCCAGGAAAATACTGGGATGGAAACCGGATGTGGATTTTGCCGGCCTGGTTCAAATGATGGTGGACGCTGATTTGGAGTTGGTTAAAAAAGAAATTCGCGCCCGCTCCTGAAGAAAACCAAGGCTGGGTGACAAAACGAGTGATAAATGAGTGTTAATAATAATTACAAAGAAGAAAGACCGTGGGGAAGTTTTGAGATACTCCATCAAGAAGACCACTTGAAAGTTAAGAGAATTATAGTAAAACCAGGTAAGCGTCTTTCGCTGCAGAGTCATAAACGCCGTTCGGAAAACTGGATTATTATCCGGGGAAACGTGTTGGTAACGTTAGATGAAGAAGAGATTCCCCTTGCTTCTAACCAGCACGTTTTCATCCCGGCCGGGGCCAAATACCGGGTTGGTAATCAAGGAAGTGAGGACGTTGTTTTTATCGAGGTGCAAACCGGCATTTACCTGGAAGAAGACGACATCGTCAGGTACGAGGACGATTTCAATCGTCTCTAAAACAGGGTGCCTGACAATTCCGGAAACTCAGACAGCTCACGCATTTTAGGAATTTCAATTTTCAAATTCATGTGTTCTTTTAAAAATATAGCAATGATGGCAACAGTGGTAAAGTCTGCCAATTTGAGAATGATATCTAATTCTAACAGGTTATACAGCCGGCTGTCTTTTTCGTAAAACATGCCAAAAAACCCAATGCACATTTTGTCAAATACCATGGGCACCAGTAACACCGAACGGCAGGTATAGGAAAATTTTTCTTTGATTTCCCGGAGGAATTCTTTGTTTTTGTCGGTATCAACATCGGGGAAATAAATGGGTTTGCAATATTTAACCAGGGTTTCCAGGTAGGAAGGTTCTGCAGCTCCTGCAGGCCCTTTAAAGTCGAATTCATAAGGTAATTCTTTAATACGCTCGGGAGTATCCCACACCATATTTCCTCTTTTAATTGGTTTTTCATCTGTTCGGTTTATCACAAACAGGGTATAATCCGCTTTAAATACTTTCATCAGGCCCTGGCAGGCTTTTTGATATATTTCTTCCATTGAGGAGGATTTAATGACCGGGTATATCAGGGAATTGATGGTATCTAATCGCCGGTTGGCCAGGTCCAGGCGAAAATTCTTATCCGCGTATTCGGGGGGGAGGGCAAAGGCGGTTTGATTATAGGGATCAGTAATTTCTCTCAATGTTGATCGAAACATCACGCATACTTGTTCGTTTTGTTCTTTAATGGTTTTAAACACATGGGATGCGGTCGATAGTCCATCTATTTCTTCATCCAGTATGATCATTTCATAGAGTTCGTTGGCACTCGCAAAGCGTTCCAGGACTTCCAGGCTGTTGGCCGCAGTATCGATTTTCAGGTTATAGCGGTTGAAAAGGTAGTGTTCCATCTTTTCCTGAAATTCGGGATCGTTGGTCATCAACAAGGCTTTGGTATTATCGAAATACATATTATCGCTCCTTTGTTTCAAGCACAGTCTTAAAACAACCGTAAGTACTAGTCTACCTCATTTCCACTTACAATGCAAGAATTTTTCCTGATTATCAGGGTTCCTGGTCACCGAAGACAATATCATCGGAAACCTGAGAAGACACGTCGTTGTTATCTTTCATTTGTTCTTGCCTGTATATTTGATCTTGCCTGTCAGAAAGAGAGGGATGCGTCAACAGGATCTCAGAAATTCCCAGTGGTATTAAAAGATAGAGCCCCAGTATCCAGGGAACAAACTTTATTAAGGCGGTAACGAACATAACCAGGAGAGCATCAGCCATTGATTTACCTAAAATTATACCGATGAAAATCATATAGAAGATCGCCATCCCGGATACCAGTAAATGCCACACCCACAGATTTATGATGCGCTTTCCCATCATTTCTTTGTGTTTGTCTTTCTCTTGCTTTTGGATTTGGAAGCAGGTAACAGCAGCATATATCATCAGGGCAAGAGAGGCGAGTGAAGCAAGCCCGGCAACAATAAATACCCCTGCCCCGGTGGGGTCGTTGAGAGTTAGAGCTCTAAATGGTTCGAGAAATAGAAATTTACCTTTCACCGGGATAAGCAGAGACAAGAAATAAAGACCCCCGCCAATGACAGCCAGACTGGCGGCAATACGATGGGCAGCTTCGATGCGTATGGTATGGGCGCTGGCCAGCATCGCGAAAATCGCCAATGATGAAACAATGAGGTGCAATCCTATAGAAAACCCACCGGTAATATCCTTTCCCAGTGAACTAAACGCCATTCGGACTTCTTCGCTGAGAAGCAGCACCAGGACGGGCAGCAAAGCGATCCCCAGGAATGCCGCGGCTCGACGTGGGGAACTCTTTTGTCGGACCAGGATCAGAACCGCAATGCCGGCTAAAAGCGGATAAAGGGCCTGGAATTTTAACATCAAACCGGCTTGACTGCTCCCCAGGGCCAGGAAGTTAAGAAACACAAGTTTTAATGAGCCCCCAGCAATAACGAAAATCGGGAAAAAAAAGGCAAAAATTAAACCTCTCCCCACAGCGTTAAGTATTAATCTTGTCGGGTCTGCCACTTCGGTCAAACTGGAGGTGGGAGCCTTTACAAGGCCAGGTTTGTAAATGTTGTCCATTTAAAATCCTCCTTTCTATTAATAACATTGTTGAAACTTATTTCTTTGTACCTCCCAGGCAATATTTTACAGGAGAAACGTCTTTATTGCAAGAGGTAATCCTAAGACGCCGACCCCTTTTTGTGTAAATTTTTGTTGACTTCGTCTGCTTTGTGTGGTATATAAAAAGTGGAACTGCGTGACATTTTCATGATATTGGCTTTTTTGTCATCAATCCTGTTCGCATTGATTTTGCAGAGAGCAACAACAGAGGAGTGAGGGTAAATCATGAGACTATCAACATCAACAAAGGAGGTCAAACATGACAACAAAAATCATCATCATATCATTAATCCTTTTGATGGTAACCCCTGTTTATGGTTGGTTTGTTTTTAACAGTGGTGATTTGCTTTTTTGCCTGGATTGTGAGAATACTACTCTGGTTGACATTGATATTGATATAAATGCCATCATCGTTAACGGAGCCAAAAACTTTTTGAAATCATATTCAGATACGTTATCATTTTTAAATCATGTTGAGTCTGGAGAAAATGATTATGAAAATCTTCAGGGTATCGTGGCTAGTTCAATTGAGAGTATGGAAAAGGCAAAATCCTCTTACTATGATTTAAAAAATCTGGCTGCGTCCATACCGTACGATTATACTTTGATTGAAAAGCTAAAAAGCTTTGATTATCAAACCTTTTTCAAAAACAATCCAGGTTTAAACCCTGCGGTATTTCAAAATGTCGAGGTTTTTTTAAAGTCCGGGGACGTAAAAGGGGCATTTGATAACATGTATGAAAGAGCAGCGGAGATTTTCAATAAACTAAAGGTGATAAAAGAAAGCACTGATATTGCTGCATTGCCCAAAATTTCAGAACTATGGAGACTAAATCAAATGTACTCTAATGCCTTACTTTTTGGGCAATACATCACACAATTAATTTGTGAGGTCAAGGGGAATCATGAGGATTTTTGGTGATGTGTTTAGATTTGAACTAAGGAAATTATTAAGCAAGAATTACCTTAAACTTTTTGTGGGCATTTTGATAATCCTTTTCATATTAGTCTTTGATGGAATGAACAGATATCAATCAATTATAGAAGATATCAAGATTTTCCAGAAAAGCGAAATGGAAAAGGTAAAATATTACCTTAAGTACGATCACTATGGCGGTTATGGGATTAGGTTAACGTGTATTCCGCCTGAATTTGGCATTATTGACGGTAATTCTTTTAATATAACCATTTCAAATGTAAATACAGGGGAAAGACTAAACATCTATTATCCTGCTAAAGGCAAATACTACTTTTATAAAAAAGAGGGTTATATGGACGTTGAAGGGATTATCTTACTTTTAGGTGGGCTTATTAGTTTCATCGTTGGATATAGAACCACTAATAATCAAGATTATCTCAAATTTATTGGTATTTTTTCAAGTCATTTCAAAAGTCTTTTGATTCTATTTTTAGCGAGGATAATTTTGTTAAATTCTGTCGCTTTGATATTAATCTCAATCTCATTTTTATTGCCTTTAGCTGAATCCATTAATCTTTTCAATGTATCCTTTTTATATTTCGGTTTGGTGATTGTAGTGGTTTTTTCTTTATTTTCTTCTGTGGGGGCAATTATCGGAAGTTTAAAGAGACGAAATAAACCGATTATTTTGGCTGTCATGTATTTTGTTTTTGTTTTGTTTTTCCCCTGGCTGGGTGAAAAATACAATCAAAATGACGCAGCCAATATAAGATCATTATTTGATTTTGAGCAAGAGGCTCGAAAGTTACTAATGATAGCTGAAAGGAAGATGTTTGAACGGTTTGGAACATTCAAAGGCGGTCCTGTCTCACCAGATATAAAAAAAGCATTAAATGACGTGTTAGAGAACGAATTTAAAAGAATCTTTGAGCATGAGGAAGACAGAAAAAACGTTATTAAGAGTAAAATAAAAACGTATCAACTGTTGACAGCCATATTACCTTCAAGCTTTTTTCAAACTGTAAGAACCGAGATATGCGGCGGGGGGATGATTTTTATTGATTTTTATACCTTTTGCCAAAAACGTAAGTATGAGTTTATCAAGTTCTTTTTTAAAAAACAATTTTATGAGAAATCGACACCAGGTAAAGACAAAATTGAATCCTTTATTAAGGGAAATGAAAATATTTTCCATGCAAAAAGCCGGTTACCTCACGGTTTCTGCCTGGGGATAGGATTAACCATCCTCTATACGATAGGAGCTTTCTTCATTGCCTATCGGCTCCACTTAAAAAGCCTGAGAAGAGAAGAAAGCAAAGGGATTGATATCAAAATCGGTTTTGAAAAGGATAAAAATACGGCTTTTGTCCTGTGCAAAACTAGCCAGGTAAAGGATGAAATTTTTAGACATTACCAGGGGCAAAAAAACGCGGTTTGCATCGATAAAATCAACCCGGAAGATTTTAAATTTAACGGGATTAAGCCGGGAGACCTTTTAAAACATCTTTCCAGGGTTGTGGGGGTGGACTTAAAAAGGGCTCTTGAAAACCTGGGGATTATGGGAGTTGATATCGATATCGCCAAATGTACCCACAAGTCAGTGTTTAAAATTTACGTGGCGGTCATGGCTGCGGTGGATTGGCAGCTTATTGTAATCAATGATTTTTTTAAAAGAGAGTCAAGACAACTTGAGAGAGATTGTTTTAAACTGCTTTCCAGTCTTATCGCTGCCGGGAAAAAAATCATTTATTTGAGTACTGAAATGTATCAAACAACTGAGGATTTGGATGAGAAAATCAAAGCTAAAATTAATGAGTATGGGGTTTTCTCCATCAAAGATGAGCACTTTGAACAAATTACGTTGCGGTGATTAGTCCTGGTTGGCAACAGTAAACTACAA
Organism: Candidatus Aminicenantota bacterium; assembly: GCA_011772425.1. Lineage (GTDB taxonomy): Bacteria > Acidobacteriota > Aminicenantia > UBA2199 > UBA2199 > JAKAGC01. Next base: position 4,502 of record WVZO01000120.1, on the reverse strand, counting down.
AGGTTAAAAGGAGGAGAATATGTTTAGGAAGGCTTTTCGGCTGGTTCTTGCCAGTCTTTTTGTTTTCTTCTTTTTTTGTCAAGCACAAGCCAGTGCTTTAGTAGGTCCCAGTGTGAGTATTGATGTGCCCGAATCTGCGAGTGGTGTTATTACCGCAGTCGTTAAGTACAGTTTCCCCGAATTTAGGGAACAAAACCGAATATATTTACGATGCAAAGGGCAATTTAATATCTTTTTGGCCAAAAGTAACTCAAGCTATATCAAGGATGATTAAATAAACGGTTTTGTCTTGGGCGGTGGATTTAATGGCAGCAATTCTAATTTTACCGAATTGCCCGGATGAACACGAAATGCAGGCCGAATCCCTACATTTGATGACCCTTTTCATGCTTTTGTAGGGGCAAACCTTGTGTTTGCCCGCTCTTTAATGGGCAAAAATTAGAATTGCTGATTTAAGGGAACAGGCATTGACTCTTATACTATTTCGTACTATATAATGTATGGAGCTGCAAAGAAGCTGAGTATAATAAGGATGGCCTCTTGTCTTACCAAGAATTTCCTTTATGGACTCATGGGAAATTGAAATTCCCTCTTGCTTGAATCTGCGTTGGATATAGTTTGAAAATTCATCGAAGGCAATCTCCTCTAAATAGATGACTCGTGCAAACTTATAGAAAGCACTTTTCTCTTTTGTGAAAAGGTCTTTCATCAATGATTCATGACTCCCGGCAAAAATGTAGCACACCTGGGGATGGCGTTGAAATTTACCCCGCATCATTTTTATCAGATGTTCCCCATTGAATTTTGTTATTTCTCCAAATTCATCATAAAAGAAGAAAAGGTCTTTTTTTTCTTTTTCAGCAAACGTTTGGGGAAAGTCCAGAGCCGTCTCTAATAGTTCTTCCGGGTCCACATTTGCTTCGGCAAACTTTAATACGAACTCATAATCTTCTATGGTTTGTCTTAACTGCGGGTTCTTAAAGGCCTGGGAAACCCCTTTCTTTATCCGGGTGGCAACACTCAATACTTTTTTGTTCTTTAGAGTGTTCTCAACAATTGTTTCTGCTAACCTTTTTTTGTTGACGATGGTAAATAAATCCACATCAGCAATATAGCAGCCGCTTTCCTGTAATTCCTCCAGCACCTTCAAAACAAGCGAGGTTTTTCCAAATCTTCGCGGGGCAACCAGGACAACACTCTGTCCATTTTCCAGGTAATATTTTGTTTGAGACAGCTCTTTGCTTCTCCCGGTAAAATCATCTCCTCTTACAGGAACACCTGTTATGAATAGCTTTTTCATTTAAATCAATTGAATATCCAAATGTTTTTTTCTTATTGTAATCCAATTATCCCTATATGTCAACAACCCGTAAAAGCCGAAACCAAAAAGGATCTGGGCTTGCCCGGAAATTCCAAAGGGGGCGGCACCCCCAACCATTAAAGAATTCCAATAGACGCCCTTCGGGCAGTTAAAAACCATTAATAATTAACAATTGATTATTGACAATTAGAAAGGTGTCCTTCGGACAGGTTTTAAACGCCTTCGGCGAGGAAAAAGGGGTAAAAAATTATTTACCTGGCACGTTATTCTTGCCAGCATTATCCATAAATACAATACAGGAAAATTGGTGGAAAAAGAAGCCTGAATTGTTTTTGCCAACTGTGGATTATTTACCTGGCACTTTGTTTCTCTGACCTTCTGATCTCTTTCTTCGTGTTCCTTCGTGCCTTCGTGGTTTTTCTCTTATAGGCCGGGGGTGCCACCCCCTCGCCGCAGGCGTTTAAAATTGGCCCGAAGGGCACCTAATGTTTGTAATTTGGGATTTGGTACTTGGAATTTCCCCCGAAGGGGGTTCTTTCCTCTTTCTCTTTTCATTGAAAAAAAGAAGCTTTGGTATTATAATTAAGCCATGGAAAAAAATAAGCTTAAATACCGCAAGTACGCTGCATTTATAAACCGTCAAACGGAGTTAAACGACTTAAAAATTTATATCGATCAAGAACCGGAATCCATCCTTTTCCTTCACGGCCCCAAATCCTCCGGTAAGACAGTCCTGTTATACAAATTTTTAGACCAGGTGGAAAGAGAACAAAAACTGGACGTGAAATATTTGAACCTGAGGAAAATATTCACTGAGTTTTCGGATAATTACAGTTATAAAGACTTCCTTAGTGTGTTTTTTAGCGTGGATGATAAGGATGAAAAGAAGGGAAAATTGAAAGCCGAAATACATGTTGGGTTCTTTAAGATAAATTCCGAGATCGAAAAGAAGATGAAGAAAGGTAGAGTGGACCCTTTTAAAGTAATGGAAAGAGAATTCATAAAGTTGAAAGATAAAGGGATAAAATCAATATTAATTATCGATGAGCTTCAAGCATTGGATAAGGTATACATGAATAATGGCAGGGACCGGCAGTTGATTATCGAATTGTTCAATTTTTTTGTTGCCATGACCAAGGAGAGCCACCTGGCGCATATCATCATTGCCTCCTCAGATGGATATTTTTTGAACACTGTTTATAACGATTCAAAATTGAAAAAGACTTCAACTTTTTACAAAGTGGATTATCTTCCCAAAGAAGATGTTATGGAATGGCTGTTAAATCTAGAAAAGTACTCCGGTATCAAGGATTACACTCTCACCCGGGAAGATGTTGAAAAAATATGGGAGGTGGTGGGTGGAAGTATGTGGGAAATACAGGATATACTGGGCGAACTTTTCGATACCCCCGTCGATAAGGTTTTGGACCTTTATAAAAAAAAGACAAGAGGAATAATCGCCTATTATTGTCAGTTTGATATGAACAAAAAGCAGGTTCTAAAGTTGGTTAATGAGAAGGGAACAGTCAGTGATGAAGACTTTGAAAGCCTTCCACTGGAGACTTCGGAGTTAAAAGAAATATTAAGGGATATGGTAACCAACAACATATTATATTTTGATCCCACGGAAGCCGTCTATTATCCCCAGGGAAAAAGTTACCAATGGGGCATCCGGTTGTATTTTGAACAATAGGAAGAGGGGTTGTCATTTTAATTTTTTAGCCGCGAAGGCATTTACAATGCGGTAAAAATCACGAAGATACACAAAGAAGAAAAGGGGATTATTTACCTGTTACTTCTTTTCCTCTAATGGGTGGGTGTCACTTTTTTTAATGTATGATATAATAGATAAGGAGGTAGGTGCAAAAATGATATTTATTGGTTTGCCTGTCTTAAAGGTTGAGAAATAATGAGTGGAAAAGTATCTAATTACAATTTTGAATGGGATCCTAAAAAGGCCAAACAAAACATAAAAAAACATAAGGTTAGCTTTGAGCGTGCAGCGACTGTTTTTTTAGATTCAAATGCATTAACTATTTACGATGAAGAGCATGCAGAAATAGAAGATAGATGGATAACAATTGGTATGGATAAAGCGGCCAATCTAATCGTTGTCTGCCATACTTTTCATCCGGTTGAAAATGATAATTTTCAAATAAGAGTCATTTCTGCACGAAAACCAACAAAAACCGAAATTATGCAATATAAGGAGTTATTATAATGAAACCTGAATATGATTTTTCAAAGGGTGAAAGAGGTAAATTTTACAGGAAAAACATCAAAATAAATTTACCTATTTACCTGGAACCGGATATCCAGGAATTTGTTGAAAATATCGCATCGAAAAAAGGTATGGATGTAGAAACTGTTGTGAATGAGATGATAAAAAATAATATCCAATTGGCAAAGGTAATTAGTTGAGGGATTATTTGCCTGGAAAATTATTTACTTTGTAATTTGGAATTTGTAATTTGCAAAACCAATGGTCCTTTAGGCCTCCGCCGCAGGCGTCTATTTGTCCGAAGGACGCCTTTTTCAGTTGGCAGTTGGCAGTTGGCAGTTGGCAAGTAAGAAGCGAAGAAATGAAGAATAGAAGACCATTGTGCTCTTCGCCGAAGTGTTTGTAATTACCCCATTATTCCAACATTCCATCATTCCAGCTAATTGTGAGCGAAGCGAACTAAGTTCTAATTTTCTTTTTTTGGTCATTGGAATTTGTAATTTGGAATTTGTTTGTAATTTGTGATTTGTAATTTGGAATTTTCTTTTTTTGGACATTTGAATTTGTTTCGGATTTCGAAATTCGAATTTCGGATTTTCAGAGACTTACTTTCCTGTAAACCTTTCTATCAACTCCTGTGCTTGTGCCGCGTCCTCCTTCCACCCTAACTTCCTGAATCCATCCCTGGATCGTTCCAGTATCTTGAGGCCCTGTTCGGTTTGTCCGGCCTTGCATAAGAGTTGTCCAAGATAGAGGCCCACAAAGCAAATCCCGTCCAGCCGGCCCAGTTTAAGGTTGATGGCGTAGGATTCGGTTAAGTATTGGAATGCGGTTTCAAATGATTCTCTTTGCAATTGGATTTGCGCCAGGTCCCAGAGGGTGGCGGCTTTGGAATCGAGGTCGCCCAGCTCGTCAAACACCTCGAGCCTCTCCTGGTGCAGCTTCAGCGCCTCCTCCACC
>WVZO01000264.1 GCA_011772425.1 Candidatus Aminicenantota bacterium | reverse complement strand
GAATTTTATAATCGAAGACACCCACCTGGTTCCGCCTCAACCTCTTACAGAACCTGATCAGTTAAAATTGAGACGGATACCCAGTCGGAAGATTCGTGGATTCAACACCTGATTTTATCTTTGCCTGTCACATATTTTCTCTAATAGATTTTTTTTTGCTTTTTTTCTTCAAAGAATAAAAGATAATGTTGACAAATTCAGAAATAGGTGTTATTTTCTAAACTGAGAAAAACAAAAATACAAGAGGTGAAATATGCAGGTAGTATGTGTCGCAGAAGTAACATCAGACTATGATATCCGTGTGGATGAAAATATAAAAAGGAAACTCCACCCCGGAGAAAAGATAAGAATAAAAATCGAATCTATTGGAGAAAAAAGGGAGCAAAAACGGCTAAACGCAATTGAGCGATTAAAGAAAATGAGCATGAATTCACGATTGGGCTTGTATAATGAGGTTGTTAAGAGAGAAGATGCTCATGATAGAGAGAATCTCCCAAATATCTAATCATGTATTATATCGATACGAATATCCTGATATACGTGAACGACACTGAAAGCCCTTATCATCAATCTGCATCAGAAATATTTTATAATCTCCTTGAGCAAAATAAGATTGTTCTTCATGAAATAGTACTAACGGAATTTTTTTCAATTATTACAGATTCCAGAAAAATGGAATCCCCCTGGTCAACATCACAAGCAAGAGATTATATAAAAGATTTACTGGAATCTGTGCACGAAATGCATTTTTTGGATAATGAAATTATATCCGTGGCCTGTAAATACGTAAAAAAATATGATATTAAGAGATACGATATTTATGACTACTTACTTGCGTATTCCATGAAATTCCATGGAATAGACAAAATTGTTACCCTGAATAAAGCAGATTTTGAAAGATATGATTTTATTAAAGAAATCATTTCACCTTCATCCTGAGAGATTAAAGATTTTCCGGCCTGGCTATAGCTAATGATCCTCCGACAAAATATCGAATGTTCAAGCGATCAAAGCCTTGAGCAATTTGTAGTGTAATTTGGACAGGTTCTGCAAGAACCATATTAGTAACCCTTCACAGATGGGTCCCAATTAAAAACCTGGATCATGGTTTCTCGATCTAACCATAAAGATGCAAGTCGGAGGCGTTGTTCAGGTTCTGAGAGCATGCCATACTGCTGACGGATGCGGGCAAGGGGAGTGATAAAATACCTGACCCCATACCATCCATACCACCATACCACCTCCAGTGACCAGGTTCATTTGGTGTTGTCAAAACTTGAACGTTGTATTATAATTATGTTGTGAATATTCCCAGTCGCAAGAAAACAAAAGAATATTTAAAAAAAAACAAGGAGACATCTCATGATTAATGAGAGGACGTATAATTTAAATGATGAGGAGAAGCAAATATTGGAAGCTTTTGAAAAGGGCGAACTTCGCTCCAATCTGAAAGACCCGGAAAAGGATCTGGCAGAGGTTATAAAAGCCGCTGAAAACACATTAAAAAAGAATAGAACCATAAATATAAAACTCTCTGAAGTTGACTTGATGAAGATCAAGTCGAAAGCCCTGGAAAATGGAATTCCTTACCAAACCTTAATTGTAGCAATCTTGCACCAATATGCCAATGATCGATTAACCGCTGCTCTCTAGAAAAAAGAGACAGGCGAAAAATCACTTCGGGCGAATTTAAATCGCCTGCGGCGAAGGTCAGAAAGTCTGTTGACTGGTTGTCCGAGTATTAATGTCTATCACGGGACGCTTATTTTCTCCCCCAAATGAAGAAATTTTCTCAGATAACAGAGAAATTTTCTGCTCTTGCAAGCAAATTTTGCTTTTTGCTCAGCACCGGGAATTTAAATACAGCGAATCAATGAGGAACATCAATGACAAATACCGACAATAACGCGGCATTTAAAATTGAACAATCAACCGCTGAAATGACCACCATCGATCAACTGGCCCAATCGTTTGGATTATTTACCTGGCACCTATATAATAGATTATCACACCAGAAAGGAAATTTCAAGACATTTCTGAAAAATAGGTAATAATACTTAAAAACGTGCCCGGTGCATGACAATATGACTTTAATGTGGCATCAGTAACAGTTGGCAGTTGGCAGAAGGGCAACAGTTGGCAGTTGGCAGTAGGCAGTTGGCAATGGCGCAGGGGGCAGGGGGCAGGGCGGAGAAGTGGAGAAGCGAGGAAGCGAGGAAGTTAGGAAGTTAGGAAAGGAAGAAACGGAGAAACGAGGAAACGAATAAGTTTAGAAGATGAAAGAAGAAGAGAAAAAATAAATTACTTGGCACCATATCCATATCCTTTTTCGGGGTCATCGAAAAACGTTTCGGGGTGTTTGCAGGAGTTGTCGGGGTGTTTGAAAAATTTTTCGGGGTGTTTGCAGAAGTTGTCGGGGTCATTGAAAATTTTTTCGGGGTGCTTGCAGAAGTTTTCGGGGTGATTAAAAAATTTTTCGGGGTGTTTGCAGAAGCTTTCGGGGTGTTTGAAAAATTTTTCGGGATGTTTGCAGAAGCTTTCGGGGTCATTGCAGGATTTGCGGGGGTTAGTAAAAAAGATTTTTCGCCTGTCTCCTTTTTCTCTGTGAAATCTGTACTACTCTCTTTCAATTTCTTGTTTTTATTCCAAGAAATAATTCATATGTCACAAAGCAAATTCCTATGCCCTTTTGGGTTGCGGGTGCCACCCGCCTCTGTGCTATCTGTGGCAAAAAATTTTAATAATCTTTGCAATTGCCAAAAAGGTGTTTAGATGTTTAGGTGACAGGCAAGATTATTCTCGAAAGTGATGCAAGCTTATTTCTAATAGCTTTATAAGAGGGCTTCGTCCGATCTTCTAACTCGGTAAGGATGTTACCATCAAGGAGGTATTTTATTGCCATATTTAAAGAGTGAAACCTTCCCGGAAATCGCGGATGAGTCTTTTTACTTCTTCTCCCTGTCCATCCAAAAATCCTTCCGAATCAAAACGTTCGGCAGCAAGTTCCCAGCGGCTCTTTTTTACTGGTGCTTTATCTGTTTTTTCCTGCTCAATAGTATGCGCTTCTTTTTCCGAAATGAGACCACGTTGTAACAGAAAAACTATCAAATCGTGTAACACTTCCGGTGACCTGGTAAGGTTAATCGTAAGCTTTCTTTGTGCCATTGTTAATTCCTTTGTCTTTATAACTTAAAAACACATTGCTATTGTACTTTCTTATTGGATTTTATTCAAGCTTCTACCTGTATTTAAACACAAAATTATTCCTTATCTCTCCTACCGCACGGGCACTCTGAAAAAACTTCTGCCCTCCGTGCGGATATACTAAGCCCTATTTTTATCTACAGGATGGGCAGAAAATCGAAAAAAATTATAAAACTTCCTGCCTGCCCATCCTGAAACTCCTATAAAACTCTATCAGAACTTTTTTTTGCCTCCGGCGGCCAGGGGGTTCTTTTGAAAAACCACCCCCTGGACCCCTGCAAAACTTTTTATTAGTTGGGTACAATGAAAAGCTTTTGCAGGGGGTTCAGGGGACACCTGAGGTGCGGCATTAAAAATGTCCACGGAGACAATATACCGTTCGTAACCCAATACGCCGTTCTTGCTCTGCAAATGCTCCCCCACGCAGTGGGGCCCCTGAGGGCTTATTCTGTTGATACTTCTGCTTTTCCTTCCAAAGCAGACTTCATGGTGTGCCAGACCAATGTAGCACACTTAATACGCGTAGGAAACTCCTTCACCCCCTGGAGTGCCACAATCTTACACTGCTTCCCGGGAAAATCTTCCGGTTTGGCATCTTCCATCAACAAACGATGAAAATTATTAAACATATCTTCCGCTTCTTTCAGGGTTGACCCTTTCAAACAGGATGTCATCAGGGACGCCGATGACTTGGAGATGGCACACCCGGCACCTTCAAAACCCACGTCCACGACTTTGCCACCTTCCACTTGCAAATACAACGTATAACGATCACCACACAAGGGATTGTATCCCTCTGCTTTGTGAGTAGGATGAGAAATTTTCCCAAAGTTACGGGGACTCTTGTTATGGTCAAGAATAATTTCCTGGTACAATCGTTTTAAATCCGCCATTACCCGAATACCTCCTTGATTTTTTTCAGAGCATCGATGAACCGATCGATTTCTTGCGTTGTATTGTAAAGGCCAAAAGATGCCCTGGCCGTGGCAGAAATAGAGAAAAAATCCATGACCGGCTGAGCACAATGATGACCGGTGCGAATCGCCACACCTTCCTGGTCTAAAATAGTGCCTATATCATGGGGATGGACATCATTAAACAAGAAAGAAATGACCCCGGCTTTACGTTTGGCATTGCCGAAAATAGTTAATCCCTCCAACTGCAAAAGCCTGTTTGTGGCATAATCCAACAAGGCTTTTTCATGAGCAGCAACCTGGTCCATACCGATACTGTTTAAATACTCGACTGCCGCTGCCAATCCCACAGCACCGGCAATATTGGGCGTGCCTGCTTCAAACCTGTATGGCAGCCCATTAAAGGTGGTTTTATCAAAGGTGACGGAACGAATCATATCACCACCCCCCTGGTAAGGCGGCATTTCCTCTAATAGTTCGGCACGACCGTACAATACACCAATACCGGTAGGGCCGTACATTTTATGACCGGAAAACACAAAAAAATCACACCCCAATTCCCGGACATCTACCGGCATATGAGGAACCGACTGGGCACCGTCTACTAACACAGGTATACCTTTGCGGTGAGCCATTTCAATGATTTCAGAAACCGGGTTCACCGTACCCAATGCATTGGATACATGAGTAACCGCCACCAGCCGGGTATTGGTCCCTAACAACCGGGTAAAAGCGTCCATGTTCAGCTCGCCCTTCCGGTTCATGGGAATGACCCGCAGCCGCGCACCTTTTTCCTCGCATACCATCTGCCAGGGCACAATATTAGAATGATGCTCCATGGCAGAAATAAGGATTTCATCGCCTTTTTTTATATATTTTTGACCAAAACTCCGGGCCACCAGGTTAATGGCTTCAGTCGCACCCCGTACAAAAATAATTTCCTTACTATGTGCAGCATTGATAAATGCCCGAACCGTCTCCCTGGCATTTTCATACGCATCCGTGGCCCGCTGGCTCAATGTATGCACACCCCGGTGCACATTTGAATTTTCCATTTCATAATAGGTCCGCATCCGCTCAATCACTACCCGCGGCTTCTGGGTAGTCGCAGCATTGTCAAAATAAACCAACGGTTTATCATTAATCACCTGCTGAAGAACCGGAAAATCCGCTTTCAACGCCTCCAGGTTCAACAGCGGCTTTTCTATTTCAATATCATTTTTTAACTGTCTCATTTTTACCCCTCTTCTTTGGCTCTCCTCTTCTTCTCTTCTTCGTGTTTCTTCGTGTCCTTCGTGGCTTCGTGGTTTTTATTCCAATCGTTTTGACAGGAACGTTTCTACAGCCTTGCGCATCGGTTCCAATTTGAATTGGCCGGTAATCTGTTGAGCAAATCCAATAGTCAACATTCTTCTCGCTTCCTCAGTGGTGATTCCCCGGGAACGCAGATAGTAAAGAGAATTTGCATCTAACTGACCAACTGTGGCACCATGGGTACACTTGACATCATCGGCAAAGATTTCCAACTGCGGCTTGGCATCTATCACCGCATCATTGGAAAGCATCAACGAACGACTGGTCTGCTTAGAATCAGTTTTCTGTGCCTGCGAATCAACATATATCTTCCCATTAAACACACCCCTGGCCCGGTCATCCAGGATGCCGTGGTACAACTCAGAACTCTGACAGTCAGGGGCACGGTGATCAATCAATGTGTGGTTATCCACATGCTGGGTACCACGAATCATAAAAAGCCCATTAAACGTACAGGTAGACCCTGTCCCAACTATCTGAGAATGGATGTTGTTGCGGGTCAATTGACCCCCAAAGGAAACCGAATGCGAACGAAAATGACTGTTTTTTCCCTGTTGAACCTGGATAGCAGCAATGTGAAACGCATTTTCACTTTCACGCTGCAGTTTGTAATGGTCCACCTCAGCTCCTTTGTTGGCCACAATTTCCGTGACAGCGTTAGTCAAATAAACGCCTTTGCCTTCTCCGATATATTCTTCAATTATGGTCACAGCCGCATCTCTATCCACTATCACCATATTCCTGGGATAATGGACAAAAGGCCGTGTTTCACTGCTCCCGCTTTTTGTACTAATATAAACCAGGTGTACCGGTTGATTGAAGCGGACACCCTCAGGGATATACACCCATGCCCCATCTTCAATAAAAGCACTGTTCAAGGCGACAAAACTGTTTTCCTCCACGTCGACATAAGCAGCCAGGTTCGTCTGCAGCAGGGGATGATTCCGCCCTATCTCCACCCCCAGGCTGCCCACTTCAACTCCATCCGGCAGCGGTTCCAACCGCGACAATAAGGGCGAATAAAACCCATTGACAAATACCAATCGCAGCGGAGAAAGAAAATCCGGTATTAAAGGTTCCAATAACCCTGGTTTTGGCCCTTTCCTCGATCGCATCAACGGCGTGGGGGGTGCAAACGAATGTTGGGAAATAGCAGAAACATCCGTGTATTTCCACTCTTCCTGGCGCCGACAGGGCAGTCCCATCGTTTCAAATAAACGCCGGCCCTCCTCCCGAATTACCGAAATCCACAGCTTACTATGCTGCCAACGTTTGCGCTTGATGGCTTTGTAGGGGGCCAGTAAAGATGATTGGTGTTGCTGTTCCGCACATTCAAACATGTTTAACTCCTTTTCTACCTCATACCGGTTTGATTCATCTCCTTCAACCAGTCATACCCACGTTCTTCCAGCTCTAATGCCAGCTCTCTGCGGCCGGATTTAACAATCCGCCCATTGGACAACACATGCACAATATCCGGTTGAATATAATCCAGCAGTCGTTGATAATGAGTAATCACTACAATCGCCTTTTCCGGCTTCCGGAACCGGTTCACACCAGCGGCCACGATCTTTAACGCATCGATGTCCAACCCGGAATCGGTTTCGTCCAATACCGCCAGATCAGGCTGCAGCAGTGACATTTGCAAAATCTCGTTCCGTTTCTTCTCACCGCCGGAAAATCCTTCGTTCACCGAACGATCCAGCATAACAGGGTCCATCCCGAGTTCCTTCATGTGCTCCTCTATCATACCGAGAAAATCAAAGGCGTCGATTTCTTCCAGTTCCTTATGCCTGCGGATGGCATTTAACGCCGTGCGTAAAAAATAAGCGTTATTGACACCGGGAATTTCCACCGGGTACTGGAACGCTACAAAAACGCCTTCCCTGGCCCGGGTTTCCGGTTCCATATCCAGCAGGTTCCTGTCTTTATACAATACGTCTCCATCCGTCACCTCATACTCCTGGCGACCGGCAATGACCTGGGCTAACGTACTTTTCCCGGACCCATTGGGCCCCATAATGGCATGCACTTCCCCGGCATTCACCGCTAGATTGATGCCCTTCAGGATCGGCTTGCCTTCAACACGTGTATGTAAATTTCGAATCTCTAACATTTGTTTCCTCCTAGCCCACACTTCCTTCCAGTTTGATCTCCAACAGTTTCTGGGCTTCCACGGCAAATTCCATGGGCAATTCCTTGAACACCTCTTTACAGAAACCGTTGACGATCATGTTGACTGCATCCTCCACGGAGAGGCCCCGCTGCTGCAGATAGAACAACTGGTCCTCCTCGATTTTGGAGGTGGTGGCTTCATGTTCCACGCTGGCGGTATTGTTTTCGACTTCCAAATAAGGAAACGTGTGGGCACCGCATTTGTTTCCGATCAACAATGAATCACACTGGGAAAAATTCCTGGCATTTTCCGCTTTCCTGGTCACCCGCACCAGGCCGCGGTACGAATTGTTGCCGTGACCCGTGGATATGCCCTTGGAAACAATGGTACTGCTGGTATTTTTCCCCATATGAATCATTTTAGTCCCGGTATCCGCTTGCTGGTAATTACTGGTAAGCGCCACCGAGTAAAATTCTCCCACCGAGTTATCTCCTCGTAAAATACAACTTGGATACTTCCAGGTAATCGCTGAACCGGTTTCCACCTGGGTCCAGGATATCCTGGAATTCTTTCCCTTGCACAGGCCCCGCTTGGTTACAAAGTTGTATATTCCACCTTTTCCTTCTTTATCACCGGGATACCAATTCTGAATGGTGGAATACTTGATCCTGGCATTATCCAGGGCTACCAGTTCCACAACAGCCGCATGCAATTGATTCGTATCCCGCATGGGCGCCGTGCAACCTTCCAGGTAACTAACAGAACTTCCTTCCTCTGCTACAATCAATGTCCGCTCAAACTGCCCGAGATTGGCCGTGTTAATACGAAAATAACTGGACAACTCCATCGGGCACTGTACCCCTTTGGGAATATAACAAAAGGTTCCATCACTAAAAACCGCGGAATTCAATGCGGCAAAGAAATTATCCCGAAAAGGAACCACCGACCCCAGGTACTTTTTCACCAGGTCCGCATGGTCCTGGATGGCTTCATTGATAGAACAGAATATAATTCCCAATTCCGCTAATTTATCACGGAATGTCGTGGCCACAGACACACTATCAAATACAGCATCAACCGCCACACCAGCCAGGCGTTTCTGCTCCAGCAGCGGAATCCCCAGGCGGTCAAAGGTTCTCAATAATTCCTCATCCACTTCATCCAAACCCTGGAGTTTCTTCTTCTTTTTAGGAGCTGCGTAATAAATAATATCCTGGAAATCAATGGGCTCGATTTTAAGATTAGACCACCCGGGAAAAGACATGGTCTGCCAATGACGAAATGCCTGAAGCCGCCACTCCAACATAAATTCCGGTTCATTCTTCTTCTGCCAAATCAGCCGGATAATATCCTCACTCAACCCCTTCGGGGCCGTTTCCATATCGATTTTGGTTTCAAAACCGTACTTGTACTCACGGTTTGCCATCTGCTCAAGCATTTCATTTTCACTCAATGGTTGAGACTCTTTTATGTCTATATCCTTTACTTTTCCCTCACTTCTCATTGTTTACTCCTCATTGGCCCACGAATTACACGAATTTACACGAATTTTAGTTTTACTTATCTGTGTTAATCTGTGTAATTTGTGGGCAATCTTTCTTCATTCATCATTCATCACTCATCATTCTTCTTTTCATGGTAATCTCTACCAATGTTATATCTACCATACACTCTTTTAATGATCTGCTGAATTTAAACCAGATATTTTTGACCCCGCACTGCTCCCTCTGTTCACAACCGGCAGTGGTCTTGTGATAGCATCGGTCTTCCCGGTAATCCGGGTCATCGACAGCATGATAAACATCCCAAAGGGTGATATCATGGGGTTCGCGGTTGAGGATAAAACCCCCACCAGGTCCTCGTACACTCTTTATAATCCGGTTTTTTTGCAGATCGATAAAAATCTTTTCCAGGAAATGTTCGGAAATCCCCTGGTTTTTGGCGATTTGCCTGCGGGTGATTGGTTTGCCTTTACCGGCAGCAATCACCTCTTGCAAGGCCCGCAGCGCATATTCGGTTTTCAACGTAATATTCATGTTGTTTCTTCCTTCTACCTGCTCTTTTTTGCACAGCGTACAATGATATAATAGTTGCCTATATTTGTCAACTATTCATTCATTTTTTTTTTTAATTTTTTTTTAGCCGCGAATGTACGCGAAGAAACGCGAAGAGAAGAAGAGGGATACGTCAAAGTCTAAAAATCCGAAATTCTAAGCACGAAATTCGAAACAAATTCGAATGACCAAAATTCAAATGACCAAAACGAAAAAAAACGAAAAGCTTCGCATCATGCTGCTTTTGTTTTGAATTTTGAACATTTGAATTTTGGATTTGTTTCGGATTTCGATATTCGAATTTATCTACCTACTAATGAAACCCAATACCAAATAGGAAACCCCAACCGTCAATTTAACCTTGACGCGACACTAATAAACGTCTATCTCGGCATCAAAGGGAGTTAGTTCGACAGACTTTTGATCTTTGGCCGCGGCACTGACGTTGGACAGGTTAATGGTGCACTGGCCTTTTTCAAGGAATTTTATCTTTAATTGGGCCAACAGGCCGACCCTTGATCTACCTTCCGCCGGGAAGGTGTATCCCAGGTCAAAGGAACCACCGGAGTGATTTTTAAATACCTGGACCTTCTGTCCGCCAAAGAAGTCGGTTTTAACGTCTTCGATCTCTGCTTTTGCACCGGAGACCGAACCGCTGATGGTAAGGGATGCCAACTGTTCACTGGTATTAACTCGTATGGTAAAATGCGACACCCCATTAACCGGGACTCTTCGTTTACTGGGGGTAATAATCACCGCATTACGGCCGGGGGTTCTCCTGGGTTCTCTTGGAGCGGCCTCTGGCGCTTCAGAAGCACCGACAACACCGGTTTCAGCCATGGCCCATATGGTCTCCTCATCACCAGAGTCAACATCCAGCCGTCGGATAATATGGGGGGTAATCGAAAATACTAAGTCTGTCTGTTTTACCTCTCTGGCGGAGACGCCGAACAGTTTACCCAGTATCGGGATTCGGGATAGACCGGAAATGCCTTTTGCCCCGCCGCGGACTTCATCCTTGATAAATCCCCCGATGAGATTGGTTTCCCCCTCTCTTAAGCGGATAATCGTTTCCACCTCCCGTTTACCAAAGGTTGGAAACCCGTTTTCTATACTGGCAATTGAGTTAGTGGTTAATTTCACTTTAATGGTGACTTCGTCATTGTGGTGAACATAGGGAGTCAATTTAACTTCAACACCGACGTTCCTGTATTGATACGTGGTCACGGGGATATTACTAAAACCGCCGGCCGCTCCTGCCTGGAACTGGGTCTGGGGAACCGGTACTTCATCACCCACCATGAATTTGATTTCTTCACCATCGACGCCCCGGAGATTGGGTCTGGCAATGATCTTATTTTTATCGTCGGATTCAAGAAAACTTAGAGCTGCCGAGGGGATGGTAAGGGCAAAATTCAAACTATCAAGGTCATTAAAATTCACTTTTGGAGTTATCGTTCCTTCCGCACCAACCGTACCCGCTTCGATAACAGTGGTAGGGGAGCGGGCATCTCCGTAATCGGCGCCAAGGGCTTTGATAAACGTCTTGGTCAATTCCAGGATCTGGACATCCAGCATCACTTCACTTTTTCGTTTATCAATGGAATAAATGAATTTCTCAATATCCACCAGTGTGTTGAATCCGCCTTTAATAATCAAACTGTTGAGGTTTTTATCCTCCTGGACTTGTATCTGCTGGTCCCGGAAAACCGTCATCAATAATTTTTTGGCATCCTCTGCTTTGGTATTGGACAGGTAAAATACTTTCACTCCCCGCAGCCCAAAGGTCCTTTTTTTAAAGGTGGTATTGGGAAATATCAACACAGATTTACGGTCCAGTATCCGGTATTGAGCATTTCCAATCATACACAATTGGTTTAATATTTCATAAAACGTGATATTCTCTACCTCAATGCTGTAAACAAAATCCCTGAAATCCTTATCAAAAACAAAATTAACACCATAGGATTTCCCCACCGCGTTAAATATTTTGGTAATGGGTGTATTTCGTAAGTTTAAGTCCATTTTTTCAGCAGCATCAACTTCGAGAGTAACCGGGGGTTTAATGGTGGAACGAAAAGGTGGGCGTTCTTTTTTCTTGCCCTCCACATAGGATTCGAATTCATCTAACACTTTTTTATTGCCGGGAAAAATACCCAGGGCAATTTTATATTCCTTAACAGCTTCCTCTTTTTTATTGGCTGCCCTGAAGCTCTTGGCCAATGCCAGGTGAGTATAATAACTATTTAATTTAGCCCTGAATAACAGCATCCGTACGTCCGGGGTGGGCTTCCGCTTAACCTCTCGTTCAAAGTATTGTACCGCTTTATCGTATTCCCCGTTTTTATACAACTCCATTCCCCGCGTATGATACAGCGAATAGGTGGCACATCCCAATAGGAATAGGATTATCATTATAGGAATAATTAACCGGAAACAAAAAACTGTGTATTTTGATTTATTCATTTTTGTTCATCCCCTTTTAATTGAATTTCAAAAATATTGTTGTCGAATTCAACGGTAATGGTTTCTTTCTCTATTATAATAATTGTGATTTTTTCCTCAACAATATCACCCTCACCGACAGTATAAAATTCGCCATTGAGGCTCACCAGCGCAATATTTTTTGAATCTTTGACTACATATCCTTCATAAGAAAGGTTATTCTGGATTTCCTCTTGTAAAACACTCTTCTTTTGTTGTTCAACCTTATTCTCAGCCTCTTTTTGCGTCCGCAGCATTTCACGGGAGGGGAGCTGGGGTGCCGGTACATTCGGTTTCATGATATCCGGCGAAAAAATATTCCGTTTTATGGTGAATTGTTGAATCTCTTTTGTCAATTTGGATATTTTTATGATTTCTTCGACATTGGCACCTATAGGTGCTTGAACCGTTGCCGGCTTTTTCTCCGGGATTTTAGTCTCCGCCTGCTTTTTGGCCGGGGGCCTTGCCTGCTCTTTTTTCTCCGGGGTCCTGGTCTCCTCCTGCCTTTTATCCCGGGGCCTTTTTTGCTCTTTTTTCTCCGGGGTTTTAATCTCTGCCTGCGTCCGGGTCTGAGCCTGGAGTGGAATAAAAATAAACACTGCCCCCAGGAACAGCAGCACCCGAATACAAACGCCAAAACGAAAACGCAAACAATTGCCTTTACTTGACAAGATAAACCTCCATTGCAAATTTTCCCGCGATTTCTCCTGCCAGTTTGCCCCTGTCCAGGTCGAAGCCCTTCAATAAGATGAGCTTCTCTTGATTAAGAACTTCATGGATAAATCTCTTGATATGGGCATAGGAGCCCACTAATGTAAATTTCACGTCTACCTTGATGATATCCGAAGCAAAAACACGTTTATAACTGTAGCTCACCGCTCCTTGCAGGGCCAATTGATTTTTACTGAACATCATTTTCAGTTGATTGCGGAATTGGGAGAAATCGTCCATTTTCATTAAAAACCCGGTCTTGAATTGCTGAAACTCGTTGTGGATATTCTGCCAGCGTTTGTGCACTGCTTCAACCTTTACCGCTTCTTTTTCCTTTTTCTCATACTCCTGCAATTCGGATTGCAGACTTTGGGCAGACACACTTTCAATAGACGAATAGGCAAACGAAAACAGGCAGAATAAAAGACTTGCGGCAAACAGACCGCAGAGAATGTGAATAATATACTTATTTGTTTTCATTTTTCTTTTTTAACTTTTTCTTTTGCAGCTTTATTACCAGGCTGGCCCGGTGCAGCCCCTCTTTTTCTTCTTCTTTTTGGATGGTAATATCATCATTGTCTAAAAAAGCTTTGTAGGCTTCTGTCAGCTTATTGGCCGAGACAGCCGCAATATTGACTTTGACAGTGGAACCCGCCTCAACACCTAAGTTAATTTTAGTTATAAATGCACCCCCGGGCAGCAATTCCTCCAACTGATCCAATCTTTCTAAAAACGGGAATAATTTTCTGTCAATGAGAGTATTGGCAAACTTTATCCGTTTGTTCCACTGCCTCTTGATCTGCTTGATATTATTTTCATAATTTTTCTTTTGTTTTTCCTTTTGATCACTCCTGGCTTTGGAAGCTCTCAACAGGGCCTTTTCGTTTTTAAATCGCATTCCTGTGGTAGATAAGTTGACGACTCCCACAAATATCAGTAAGGCAGAAATCATCAATATAATCAATGCCGTTAAAGAAAACTTCAGGTAATCAACTTTCCTGTTGTCGGCAATATTGTATCTGATTCTCATGATGGTTTACCTTTAATCCTATTTTTTCTGGTTAGCTTCACATTTCTTTTTCCCTGGGGAAGAACATTGGGTCTTTATTTTTCATGTCCAACGGCTGGAGGGCCTGTGTGGATAACTCATCCCTTATAAATTGCATATCAACATCCGCTGGATCCGCCGCAATAGAATAGCTGCGGGGTACTTTGGCATAGCTGTTTTTAACAAAATTGATGGTTTTTACTATTTCCCCGGCAATACCAGCGGCCTGGTCACTGCGGAATTTCCTGATATAATAGGGAATCCCCCGGTCCAGGAAAACAGCCATTGATAATCCTTTATCGACCTCAATAAAGAAGTCCGGGGTCAACTCCTTTTTGCCGGTCAGGTGATTCATAATTTCCACGGTTGAGTTACCCATGTAAATCAACGGTACTCCACTTTCAGCAAACAGGTTCTCAATTTTCTCTTTTAAACTTTTTTTAAAAAGGATAGAGAGGATCCGGTCTTTACTTAGTTTGAAATAGTCGTGCGCATAATCGTCGATATTTTCAGGAAAAACCTTTTTCAATCGCCATTCCACCAGGTCTCTTTTCAATCCTTCTTTGAAGGGAATTTTTTCAAATTCAAAGATATTAAAAATAAACTGACTGGAATTCAAGACCACACCGGTATCCACGCTTGGCAATTCCTTTGCGATTACCCCGAATTCATCGGAGGTGATGCCCATAAGGAAAACGTTTTCAAAGGTATTACTTTTTTTAAGGTTCTTATTGGAATCCGAACGTTTGTAAACATCCACCCGATTTTCACCCCAGTAGATATACTGGGTGGGGGGTTTGTAATGAATAAAAAATCGATCTATAACCATTCTTTTATCGTCACCCTGTTCAATTCTTCAAAAGAGGTAATCCCGGCCGTTACCTTTGCCAGGCCGTTTTTGCGGATAGGAATCATTCCCTGTTCCATGGCCTTTTTTTTGACCTCTGACAGGGGTTTTTTGTCCAGGATCATCTCTTTAATTTCATCGGTTAATTCCAGTATCTCCCCGATAGCGGTTCTGCCGGAATAGCCCATCTCCGTACATTCCGGGCAGCCCACTTCCTGGTAAATCGGTGTATCGATGGTATCTTTTTTCACCCGGTTATCCTCCAGGTATTGATCATCCGGTGCGAAGGGTTCCTTGCAATTGTTGCACAAGCACCTTACCAGCCGCTGAGCCACCACACAGTTTAATGCGGAAATAAAACTGTAGGTATCGATTCCCATGTGAATAAATCGGCCCAACACATCGAACACGTTGTTGGCGTGAACCGTGGTAAATACCAGGTGACCGGTAAGAGCAGACTGGATGGCAATTTGAGCGGTCTCCGGGTCGCGGATCTCACCCACCATGATCTTATCCGGGTCATGCCTCAAAATAGAGCGAAGTCCACGGGCAAAGGTTAATCCTTTCTTCTCATTTACCGGTATCTGGGTGATATCATCGATCTGGTATTCCACTGGGTCTTCAATGGTAATGATCTTGTCTTCCGGCCGTTTGATCTCATTCAATGCCGCATAAAGGGTGGTGGTTTTACCGCTGCCCGTGGGGCCGGTGACCAGGAACATCCCGTATGGCTGCCGCATGTAAAAATTCAAGTTGTCAATCAGGTATTGGGAAAATCCCAATCCTTGCAGGCGGAGTTCCCCGATACTTTCGGTAATCATCTCCCGGTCAAGGATACGGACCACTGCGTTTTCGCCGTAAACAGACGGCATAATGGACACACGGAAATCAATGGTTTTTTCCTTGAATTTCATCCTGAAGCGGCCGTCCTGGGGAATGCGCCGCTCGGCGATATCCAGTTCCGAAACCACCTTCAAGCGGGTAATCAGGGGAGAATGAAACACCTTATCCAGGGGGTCCATGATCTGGGTTAGAATGCCGTCGATCCTGAATTTGATTTTGACTGTATGGCCCTGGGCTTCAATGTGAATATCTGATGCCCGTTTGCTCACTGCGGTAAAAATAATGTTATTCAATAATTTAATAACCGAATCATCTTCTTCTGTGATTTTCTCAATGGTCAGGGCTTCTTCTTCTACTTCTTCCAGGCTCTTTTTCATAAAGAAACTTTCGGTCTTGTCTGTGAGTACTTTGGTGAAGGTATCACTCTTTTTGAGGATTCGTTCGATATCTTCTTTTTGGGCTTTAAGGGGTTCCACCCGCTTCTGGATAAAATTCTCCACGATGGTAATTTTATCCAGGTTCTCAGGGTCGAACATGGCTACTTCGACAGCATCATCGGTTTCATTCAGGGGGAAGAACAGGTTTTTAATCATAAATTCCGCGGGGAATTTTTTGATTAAATCATAATTGATTTTAATTGTTGTTAAATCTACTTCGTTACTCATTTTACTACCTTACCACATCCACTGTACTAAATATTGGCAAATATACAGAAACCAGCATAAATGCGATTACGACCCCCATGACTACGATAAGTATCGGCTCGATCATTGAAATCAAGGAGTTCACCTTGGCATCAATGGAGTTTTCAAAGGAATCGGCATTTTCATTGAGCACATCCACCAGGTTACCGGAGGATTCACCCACCCGGATCACTTCCACCAGGACTCCAGGCATAAAATCCACTTCTGCCAGCACATCCGACAGCAAGTTTCCTTCCCTGATTTTTTCCGGGGCATCTTTGACTTGTGAAGCAAAATATTTATTGGTAAACGTCCCTACTGCGATCTGGGTGGCTTCCGGTACCGGTATACCGCCGGAAACCAATATGGCCAGAGTCCTTGAAAACACGGTTATGGCATTTTCAACGATAATATTCCCGATGAAGGGAATTTTTAACTTTAGACGGTCAAAAATAATAATCCTGGGGTTTAGCTTCTCCAGCAGGCGAATCCCGAAATATACGGCCAATATGATTGCTGCGATAGTATGGAGGTTTCGCTGCAAAAATTCTCCCATGGATATGAAAAACTGTGTCATTTCTGGTAATTCTGCATCAAAATCTTGATAAAAAGAGGCGAATTTAGGGATAGCATAGATCAGGATAACAAACACCATGGCAAACATCACCAGGAAGAGAATCGCCGGGTAGGACAAATTGCTGATGATTTTACGTCTCATGGTGGCGACCTTTTCCAGGTAGATATTGAATCGTTCGAGAATAGACTCCAGGTTACCGCTCCGTTCTCCGGCCAGGAGGGAAGCACTGTATATTTTTTGAAAGGGAATCTGGTTGGAGGCAAAGGCATCGGAAATCTGGATACCGTTTTTGATATCCGTATCTACCCGCGTCAACACCTCTTTCATGGTTCCTTTTTTAAGGTTTCTTAAAATAATATCAAGGCCTGCGACAAAAGAAACACCGGCTTTCAGGAGGGTGATGATTTTTTGGTTAAAGAGGAGGAAATCAAAATAGCTGATTTTTCGTGAAAAGAGTCGAATATTAGATGTGTCATGGACAAAGACTTTCCTGACTTTCAGCAATTTTTCATCGGCACTGGCATAGTTGTGCCTTACTTCCTCTTTGCTGTCGGCAAATATAGTCCGCTTGGTATATTTACCCTGGTCGTTCACAAAAGTACAACTATAATATGGCATGGGAAATCTTCTCTATATAGACTTTGGTCTTTACTTTTTGCTCTGCAAGGTCAAGATTGTTTATTTCAAAATTCGAGTCCAACATGGAGTGATTATAGCATAATGAGTGGGATAGTGCAAAAAGAATTTTTGGGTTTACATGTTGTGATACGTTCATTTGTTTCATGGTTTCTTTTACCCGCCTTACGCTCATTGGCTAAATGAAATGTATTTGTCGGACTATCCCGGACAAATTCCCCTCAAAAAAAATTTTTATGATCAATCTGTGGCCTTAAATGCAAACTTCATCACCAGTGGGAGATGATCTGAGCTGTCAATTTCGGGCATAGATACTTCGATTAAGGTTATCCTCTCATGGTTGTAAAAAATATAATCCAGTTTCCGGGTGGGTTTATCAGTGGGAAATGTGAGATTGACAAGCTCCGCAGCTTTTAAACTTTTTTCCTTTAAGAAAGTTTCAATGGTTTTATCGGTTGAAAAATCTGTCTCCGGTTCATCCTGGAAGTTTCTTTTATGGGGCGCATTTGGTGGTACAGTATTAAAATCGCCCATCAACAAGACAGGGTAATTGTCTTTATAGGAGTGGTAGATATCCAGTACCACGATTGCCTGCTTTTCCCGTGTTTCCTGGCACCAGGCCTCCAGGTGAGCATTGAGAATAATGAGATAGCGGTTATCAATTTTTATCTTTGCTGCCTGAACCAGGCGGTCCAGGTAGAAAGCGTTGTAATAAAAAGGATTTATTGCCGGTTTTTGCAGCACGATTCGTTGGGCATAGAGGATGGGGTATCGACTCAATACGGCCTGACCGGAGAGCATTCTGCCAAAATGCACTGACGGAGGCCAATAAGGAAACGCCACATACCGTTTATCCCAGTTAATCGCTTTGGCTGCATAGGGATACCCTGCGCTTTCGGCAATTGTTTTGAGTTGATTCACATAATGGGAGCGGTGGGAATGGAAATCGATTTCCTGGAAACCGATAAAATCCGGCTGGATATTTTTTAGTCGTTGAAGAAATGAATCCATGTTTTTATTAAAAAAAGCTTTATCCGGTCTCCTCACCGCTTGATTGTTGAACATACCGGACAGGTAGCCGATGTTATAGGTCATTACGGTAAAGGTTCCTGGTGTTGTTGGCGGTACTTCTGCACCGGAATAGGTAATGATTTCACTTTGTTTGTTTAGCGGGAGAGTTCCTGAGCTGGCCCAGAAGTAGAAGACTACAAAGGCCAGGATGGCCATTAAAAGGAGAATCGTTACGATTGTCAGTGCGATTTTAAGTTTTTGCAGCAAAGGAGTTTTTTTTGTAATCATATGTCAGTTTTATTTTCTCCTTTTGTGCTGTTTTTCTCTTTTAGTTCGTTGACTATTGCAGCGATCGGTTTTTCATTTAAATACCTTTGAGCTTCAACGGAATCCGGTTCACTCAGGCAAGTCCATACTTTAAAGATTACATCGCTAAAAGGAACTTCTTCCTCATCTTCCATCCGCTTCAAAACCATTTGAACATTTTCAGCCTTAATGTGGTACTTGATTTGAATGCTAAACAGATCAAGAGAGAAATTCAACACATTACTTTCTTTCTCTTTGCTGGTTCTTAAAGCTTTGATATATTCGATATACAATTCAATCAGCTTCAACGCATCATTAAGATTCTCGTCTATCAATTTCATCCATAGACTCAATTGGATTGTAAAAATAAGTAAATCGAATTCTTTTCTTTCTTTACCTTCTTTTTTCAGACATCCCATGATATCTTTGATATGCTCACTGACTATATCGTACTTTGCATGCAGAGTGAGTAAAATACACAGTAAAGGAACTGAAAGCCCACTTTTCTTAGTGCCGTAAAGTTGCTTTACATATTTACCAGGGCTTGATTTTTTTAGCAGCGGGACAATATGTTGATTATATATTTCCCGGGAATCAAAGTCTCCGGCAAAATTTTTGTGTCCAAATTTGATATGCATTAAATAAGCCATTAGAGCGCCTTCTTTGTCATCCTTCCTTTCCAGGAGTTGACTATACGGTAAATCCTTCTCTTCCGAAATCATCTCCCTGGAGTAAAGCATCAGCAGTAATTCCATTAACCAACGGGTCTCTTCCCTGTGGCTGCTGTCTCTCATTTGAAACCAGATGCGATAAAGATATTCATTCAAACAATAATAATTGGATTTCCCTTTTGAAAAGGCAATCCTTACATAACCATTCTCTTTTAACTGCTTTAAATAATTCCGAATGCTGTTTTGGGGCGCCTCCAGGTGTTCCGCAATCTCTCCCGGACTTTGGGCAGGCTCATATACCGCCAATGTATTTATTACCTCTTCCAAACAATCAGGAATTCCATTTAAAATGGATTCAAAGTATGGCGTTAATTCATCAAGAATACTGTCCATAAGTTCCAACATTTCTTCGGGGACTTCGGTACTTAGAATATCAGCCAGAAATACTGCCATCCTGGGATTCCCACCAGTAAAGGAATAAAGGGCTTTTAATCTTGCATCACCGTTAGTCACCTTTTTGCTTAATCCCGGCTGCTGTTTTTGAGTCAATATATCCAGGATTAAGGTTCTCATATCCTCAAAATTCAGGTCTTCCAATCTTCTGATATGGAAAAAATGAAAAAACGGGTGACTGTGGTCTTGGAGGGCATCGAATACAGTCGCAGCCGAGCCGATTATCAACAGCGCATTACTGGTTTGTAAAAATGCTCTTAATTTTTTTTGTTCTGTCAAGGAAAACTTCTTTCCCAACAACTTCTGCATGTTTTCGGTGATAAGTAAAATGTGCTTCCCGGTTTCATCATGGACCCATGAGATAAGGGAAAAGAAATTATCTGCCCTTGCTGAAACCGGAGATGCCTTGACCTGGTTTATCTTCTGTTTTAGTTCATTTGATATAGAGATAGTATCCTCTCTTTGATCAAATTCAAGTTTAATTTCATTCAACGCTCTTTCCAAAAACTTATAGAGATTCCCGACCCTCCGCAGCTCTTCAGGAAAAAGCACGGGGGTCCATTTTTTTTTCAGTTTTTGATTATCCTTTATTTTATGATAAAGAAGGGTCATCAAGTGGGATTTTCCAATACCCCTTGGGCCAAGAATCATCCAATGCTGTTTTGGCCCCTCTCCTTTTTTAATATTCATTTCTTCCAGGATATTATTTAAAATATCCCATCTATCACTCCCAACCATTGAGTGTTCCAATTGTTGGTATGATTTCTTTCTTGGATTATAAGCGTACATTGGTCACCCCCGCCTTAAACTTCCACCAATCCTTTAAAATAGGGGCTACAAACCTGAGATTTCCATTGTCATGTATATCCCTGGATATATAACCTTCGTATATCAACCTGTTTACAACCGATTGAAATTGTTCATATGGACTTTTGCCATATAAAAGTAAATCATAAATTTCCTTTTCGTTAGCAGGACCGGAACATAAATGTTTTAAGATTACTTTGGAACATTCATTTTCGCCATGAGAAAGATACTCTTCAAGCCTGGAGTGGTAATGATTCAGATCGTGATTGCCCCTGCGCAGCATAGCCTCATAAATGGCCTTTACTTTATCGACTGAGAAATTTTTTTCACTTGTCTCCCTTAAAGCCTTAACCAATATCTGACCATAATAAAGTGAACCCTCTGTAATTTTCTCCACCATAAAAGCAATTCCAGCCTCTTCTATTTCCAGCTTATACTTCTTAGCCAGGCATTCTATCAGCAGCCTGGCATCTTCACTCTTAATCGGAGGAATCACAAAGGGTTCCAGGTCATTGATGCGCTTACTAATCCCGATTTCTTCCAATGTCTTCCGCAAATGAATTGAGCCGCAAAAAACAAATTGATATTTACATCCCTCTACCTGTATTTGACGTAATGAACGGAGCCATGCAGTGAAGCTGTCGGTTGTATTTTTATAATCTAATTTTGTCTGTTTCTTTTTGAAGTTCATTAACATATCGGGAAATTCGTCAAAGACGATTATTGTTTTTCTATCAAACGAATTTAAATGTGTAATCATCGGGGTAATCTTTTCTTTCCATTCAGGCAAGGTGTAGTCCCCTGTGATTTCACGTAATTCTACTTCGAATCCCGGTAATTTGATTTTTCCCAAACGAGCAGCAATGGCATTCCATGTATTACCAAGAAGTCTACTTAAAGCATCGATTTTTTTCCGAAGGCGATAGAGATTCAGTAGTTCTTTGAATAGCTTCAGGCAAAAATCACTAACGGTTTCTTCCCCTTCAAGTTCTAAAAAGAGGACATTGAATTCTCGTTTTTCCTCTTTTTTGGCATTTTCCTGCCGCAAAAATTCCTTTATCACACTGGTTTTTCCAAACCTTCTCGGGGCTTCGATGATAACCGAACATTTTCTCAATAAACGTTTTAGTTCCGTCACAAGGAACAAACGGGTTTTCAAGTAGTCTTTATGAGTTACGGGGTATCCTGTTATGTTTTCCATTACCTTCCTTCCTGACTAAGCTTTAAAACAACATATCTAAAATCAGTCTTCAAAATCATTTCAAATATATGATACATAAAAAAGTTCGTTTTGTCAACAGATGCGTTATAAATTTTATAACGTTATAATTTTTATAACGTTATAAAATCTATAACGTTATGGTTTTACTAACGCTTTGGATTCTACAACGTATAAAAATCTTCACACACTTTTTATGCCTTTTTTATTTGAATTTTACTAAACAATGTATTATCATTATGCTTGAAAGGAGTACAAAAAATGGCAAAGACGATAACCTTAAATGTAGATGATATGCTTTATGAGAAACTTAAACAGTATGCCAGTATCGACAACAGGTCACTTGCTAACCTTATTAAAACAGCCGCTCTTCAATATATGGAAAATAAAACCCTGATGGATGATTTTGAAATGGAAGAGATAAGAAATAACACCGACCTCCGGGAAAGAATTCGAGCCGGAAGCCGCGATGCTGCCAAAAGAAGAGGACGATTTGCCGGATAACTACAGGATTTTCGAAACCAACCAGTTCTTAAAAGACTTCAATTTTCCATTCTCACGATAGATATCAGGGGAAAAGCGTATTAATTCTCTCATTTACGCCTTTCCTTCGTGTCCTTTGAGGCTAAAAAATTTGACAGATAAGAGACAAAATGATACATTTCTCTCTTGCGAATACTACCATAAAAAGGAGAAGAAACACAAATGAACTTTTTAACTCACCTGGAATGCGGGATGTGCAGCGAAACACTAGAACCGGACAAAATATGGAACCTTTGTCCCAAATGCAGTAAACCTTTATTGGTGAGGTATGACCTGGAAGCAGCTAAAAAAGCAGTCAACCCCGATGCCATCAGCGGCCGGTCTCCCAATATGTGGCGTTACCAGGAACTTTTACCGGTTATAGACAAAAAGAATATCCTGACTCTGGGTGAAGGATTTACGCCTTTGCATCTTGCCAAACGATTGGGCAGTGAATTGGGATTTGGAAACCTTTATATCAAAGACGAAGGACTGAATCCCACGGGTTCGTTTAAGGCCAGGGGGTTGTGTATGGCAATATCCAGGGCAATGGAACTGGGGATTACTTCCGTGTCGATTCCTACTGCCGGGAATGCCGGCGGTGCCATGAGTGCCTATGCAGCCCTGGCCGGTATGGAAGCGTTTGTGTTTATGCCAAAAGATGTGCCTAAACCCTTTATTAATGAATGCAAAGCGTTAGGTGCTTCGGTAACTTTGATTGACGGTTTGATTACCGACTGCGGCAAGGCTGCCCGGAAAGAAGTAGAAAAGTACGGCAGGTTTGATGTTTCTACCCTTAAAGAACCCTACCGCATCGAAGGCAAGAAAACCATGGGTTATGAATTAGCGGAGCAAATGAACTGGAGGCTGCCGGATGTGATTATTTATCCCACGGGCGGCGGTACGGGTCTGGTAGGCATGTGGAAAGCCTTTGATGAGATGGAAAAGTTAGGGTGGATCGATTGCAAACGGCCGCGGATGGTAACGGTTCAGTCTGATGGGTGTGCGCCTATGGTTAAAGCGTTTCATGAGGGAAAAGAATTTGCCGACATGTGGCAGGGGGCCAAAACTATTGCGGACGGTTTGCGGGTCCCGGCGGCGGTGGGTGATTTCTTGATTTTGCGGGCGCTGCGAGAGAGCAATGGCACCGCTGTGGCTGTGCCGGATGAAGAGATCATGGAATCGACGAATTTGTTGGGGCAAACACAGGGTATTTTTGCAGCCCCTGAAGGCGGTGCCACACTGGCGGGATTTATTCAGTTGCGAAAGCAGGGCTGGATTAAGGATGATGAAACCGTGGTGTTGTTTAACACGGGCAGTGGTCATAAATATTCCCATTTGTGGGATTAGCTTTTTAGCCGCGAAGGCATTTACAATGCGGTAAAAATGCGAAGAAACACGAAGAAAGGAGAAGAAAGAAGAGCTTGCAAGAGGTGGGGCAGGATATTAAGGAGTTGAACATATGAGTAAGATCGAATTAAGTGCAAAGGACGAAAAACAACTTGCTGCAAAGGGAATAAGCGAAGATCAGTTGCTGTCGCAGTTGGAAAAATTTATGAAAGGCTCGGCACTGGTGAACCTGGTCAGAGCAGCTACTATCAGTGACGGTATTGTACGACTTTCCGGGAATGAAAAAAAGGAATTGATCGAATTATTCGAAAAAGAATCGAAAACATGCAAACGTATTAAATTTGTTCCCGCATCAGGAGCAGCCAGCCGGATGTTTAAAACACTCCTGGCTTTTTATAATAATCCGGCTGAAACCGTTAAGAGAGAAGTAATAGAGAAGGCAGAAAAAGGCGATCCCGATTATATTTTCCTGCGAGACTTTATCGAAGGACTCAAAAACCGAAAATTTGCTTTTTATAATGAATTGAAAAAAAGTGTTGAACGGGATGGTTTAAACCTGGAAGGCCTCCTTGAAGGAGGAAATTATAAATTGCTCCTGGAATATGTTTTGACGCCGAAAGGTTTGAACTATAACGATCTTCCCAAGGGGATGATCAAATTTCACCGCTGTGACGATTATGTACGGAATCCTTTTGAAGAACATATGGTTGAAGGTATGGCCTATTCCGGGAATAATAATGAAGTGAATATTCATTTCACCATCCCTCCCCAAAGTGAAAAGGCGATAAAGGATTATATCGATTCGGTTCGTCAACGATATGAGAAAGACGGGATACGTTTTAATATAACCTTTTCAGAACAAAAACCCTCCACGGACACCCTGGCAGTGGATGATGAAAACAATCTGTTCAGGGATAGTAAGGGAGAACTGGTTTTCAGGCCTGGAGGACACGGCGCATTGATCGAAAACTTAAACGAACTTCGCGAAGATATTATTTTCATAAAGAATATCGACAATGTGGTTCATGAACGGCTGATAGAACAAACCATCCAATACAAGAAGGTATTGGCCGGTTATTTACTTAAAGCCCGGTCCCTTGTATTTAATTCCCTGGAGACATTGAGTAAGGAAGAAGTGAAAGAAGATGAAATCGATAAAATTGCCGAATATGCCGGGAATAACCTGAATATTTTCATACCGGGAGTTTTCAGTGATTGGGTACTGCAAAAGAAGAAAGAGTGGCTTTTCAAGAAATTGAACCGTCCCATAAGGGTATGCGGCATGGTTATCAATAAAGGGGAGCCGGGCGGTGGCCCGTACTGGGTAGAGAAAGACGAAAACATTTCACTGCAAATTATCGAGGAGGGGCAAATTGACAAAAAATCCAGGTCGCAATTGAAAATTATGAAAGATTCAACGCACTTTAACCCGGTGGACCTGGTGTGCGGCGTGAAGGATTACAAGGGCAATAAGTTTAACTTGATTGATTTTATTGCTCATGACACCTATTTTATATCGGAGAAATCCATGGAGGGGAGGCCGTTGAAAGCGTTAGAGCTTCCGGGTCTCTGGAATGGGGCCATGTACGATTGGATAACGCTTTTTGTGGAGGTTCCGATTATTACGTTCAACCCGGTCAAGACCGTCAATGACCTGCTGAGAGAAGAACATCAAATGATATAAGAAGAAAGGGGACAAGCGAAAAAAAAATTCCTTTTTTCCTTTTTGATGTGAAGAAATTATTGACATTGTCTTGCAATTGTATTACATTATTTATACCGACAGAAAGGAGGTAAAAGTGGCACAAGCAAGTACTTTATCTGTAAGAACAGATAAGGATTTAAAAGAAAAGGTAGAAAAAATCCTGCACGAATTGGGCCTTACTCATTCTACGGCAATCAATATGTACTACCGCCTTATCCTGGCAAAAAATGGAATACCCTTCGAGGTGAGACTCCCTAATAAAACGACCCGTAAAGCTGTGGAGGATTTAGAAAAGGGTAAGAATGTAAAGAGATTTGATACCGCTGAAGAGCTTTTTGAAGACCTGGGAATTTAATGCTAACAATTGTACGTTCGAACCAATTCAAGAAAGATGTTAAGCGATTGACACGCTCCGGATCAAAAGATATGTCAAGACTAAGAGAGGTCATTATTAAGCTTGTCAATGAAGAAGAACTCGACCAGAAATACAAAAATCATCCGCTGGTAAATAACTGGAAAGGGTGCCTTGAATGCCATATTGGCCCTGATTGGCTGTTGATATATCGGATAAATAAAAAAACAGGTGAGCTTGCCTGTCCCTTTTCCCTCTTTTCCCCCTTTCCAAATTTTCTCAATGCCCGGAATGAAAAGGGGATGAAACAGCATTTTAAATTTAATCGGGTCCATGCGCTCCGTAGTCCACAGTGTAGACGAGTCCGGCGATTCTCCACCCCCTGGACGTCCGGATAAGACTGAATATATCGACTCCCTCATGACTGAACTTACCATCGATATAAAATTTGTACCCGGTGCGGAGAATACCGATTCCCTTGTGAATCAACACCTTAGGGTCTGTCATCACCTCTTTGAATTTACTGGTTTCACCCGGCAGTGACTCGGTTAGTTCTTTAAAGGAATTTATTTTCACAACTTCTTTCCCTTCTTTCTGACGCCAGGATGCGGATAATCCCTTTGACATTAAAATTTCATCCGCCTTACTCACGTCGCGGGTCGCCAACATATCCAGGAAACGCTGCACAACGGAAACAATCTTTTTTTTCGCCCTTTCATCTGCGGGCACCGCAGCGGAATTCAATTTCTCACACCCCTCGGTCTCATACGTATACACCACATTGGCAATCTTCCAGGCGCCTTTCTTTTTAATGAGACTAAAGGCATTCACACCGCAGTGATGCAGTTGGCGGTTAAGGAATAATTTGTAATCCCCCCAGACCAGGGCAATTTTCTTATGAATCATGACTTTCACGCCGGACATCGTCTCTTTCCGCCTGTCCCTGGATTGGGCCAGAAAATTAAAAAACTCGGCAAACGTCCGGTAATTGACCGGGTTTTCACTATTTCCATCTTGGACCGCCGCAAGATATGCACCAGGAATTACGGCCTCTTTGCCTTTCTGGATATCGCCTGTTTCCAGTACATCCAGCAGCTGTTGAACCACGGAAATCACTTTTTCCTTTTCAGCGGGTGCATGTGTTCCCGCTCCATTTAACAAACCGGTGAAGACCAGGAGCATTATCACTACCGTGGTAATACCCGGTCTCGAATAAATGCCGTTAACCATATTTCGCCTCCATTTTTTTTATTAATTAAACGAATTCACCAATAAGCTTATTACAAATCTCTCTTAGATGTCAAGTTTCAGGTTGAAAAACGGGAAAAATTGGCCTGTTTCCTTTTTTACTTGGGGAAAAAGGGTTATAATTTTTCCTCAAAAGGATTAAGGAGGATAAATGAGAAAAAAACGCGGTTTATTTATTTTAATTTTGATGGTTACCTGTTTTGTTCTTTTGATGGAAGCAGGAGAAAAGGCTGTGGATGTGAAGATAATCCTGGATCAAAAAATAGCGATGCCGGATGGTGTGAAACTTTCAGCACGAATCTGGATGCCAGAAGAGATGAAAGAACCCCTGCCTACTATCTTTGTGTTTACCCCTTATATTTCCGATGAATCGCAGAAACGGGGAATGTTTTTTGCCAAAAACGGATATGTTTATACCAGTGTGGATGTCCGGGGCAAGGATATTTACGACATTGTCAACTGGATTGCCAAACAGCCCTGGAGTGATGGCCAGGTGGCCATGCGGGGTGGTTCTTACCGCGGCATGGTGCAGTGGCAGGCCATGAAAACCCGTCCTCTACCCTTAAAAACCATTGTGCCCACCGATGCGGTTTACCCGGGCATTGATTTTCCCGTACACCGCACCATATTTTTCCCATATATGGCCTGTTGGCTGTCTTTAACCAGCGGTGCAGCCGCCAACGACAACCTATTTTCTGATGACCACTACTGGAACAGTAAATACCTGGAATTATACAATGAGCATATTCCTCTTTGTCGATTCTGGGAATTGGCCGGCATCGAGGAGCGGATTTTTAAACGGTGGGTGGCCCATCCTTACTATGACAAATTCTGGCAGAATTTCGCTCCTGCCCCCGGGGACTACCGGGATATCCATATCCCCATACTCAACATTACCTGCTATTTTTTTGGGGATCAGTTGGGGCATATGACTTACTATCGAAACTTCATGAAATACGCACCGCAGCAAGCCAGGGGAAAAAACTACCTGATCATCGGACCCTGGGACCACGGGGGCACTCGTTATCCGAAAAAGGAACTTATGGGATTGACTTTCGGTGACAACGCTGTGTTAGACATGGAACAGCTCCACCTGGAATGGTACGACTGGCACCTGAAGGGCAAGAAACGGCCCGAATTCCTCAAAGACCGGGTGTGTTACTACGTCATGGGAGCCAACCAATGGAAGTATGCATCCAGCCTTGATGAAGTCTATAATGACAAACAAACCTGGTATCTCTCTTCAGACAATGGAAACGCCAACGATGTCTTTCATTCCGGCAAATTAACCGGGAATAAACCCGGCAGCGAGAAACCGGATCGATTTGAATATGATCCCCTGGACCCCATTTCCGAAGTGCATGGATGGTTTGCAGAGTCTGACACCGGCCTGGACCAGACCGATGCCTTATCCGGGGAAAATCTTGTTTACCACAGCCCGCGATTGGAAGAAGACCTGGAAGTTTCAGGTTTTATCACGTTTAATGCCTACCTATCTCTCAACGTACCTGACACTGACCTGGAGGCCGCCCTATACGAGATCAAGCCCAACGGGACCAGTATTTTCCTGGCTTTCACGGTAATGCGGGCTCGTTACCGCAATTCCATATCCAGGCCTGAGCTGGTTAAACCCGGGAAGATTAACCTTTACAGGTTCGATACCTTTAACTTCTTTTCTCGAAGACTCAGTAAAGGCAGCCGGCTGCGGCTGGTTTTCGGCCCGGTAAAAGACCCCTTCTTTGAAAAAAACTACAACTCCGGCGGTGTTGTGGCCGAAGAGACAGCCAAAGATGCCAGGAAAGCCATAATCACCCTGTACCACGACAAAAAACACCCCAGTTCCTTGATCTTGCCGATTTATAAAACCACGAATAACACCAGGGATAAGAAGTTTTGAGGTTAAGAAGGTGATAAAAAAGATTTTAACGTAAGCAATAACTTTGCCTGTCACCAAATCACCAAATCGTTTCTTTTCTTTCCCCTTTCCCCTTTCCAACTTTATCGATAAGTGGACGGCGTCCCCATCCTATAGGAGCTGATTTGCTACATATTTGCAGTTTTGGGCTTCATTTTTGAAGCTTTTTACTACAATTTTGAAGTAAATTACTTCAAGTTTGAAGCAAAATTGAACAATTTTGAAGCTCTGAGCTTCATTTTTGTAAAAAGATTTTACAATCTTGAAGCTTTTTCTTACAATTTTGTTATAAATAACTTCAAGTTTGAAATTCCAGTCTTCATTTTTGTAATGAATTTGAACAACTTTGAAGCTTTTTACTTCAATTATGTTGTAAATTACTTCAAAGTTGTAGCTCTGGGCTTCATTTTTGAAGCAAATTTGAACAATTTTGAAGCTCTGGATTTCATTATTGTAATAAATTTTTACAATTTTGAAGCTATTTTTTACAATTTTGTGATGAATTACTTTAATTTTGAAGCGAATTTTAACACTTTTGAAGACTTTTCCCCCAATTCTTCTGCAAAATGCTGCAAGTTTGTAGCTCCAATTCATTCCTTTTCTACCTGACCTGGAACCAGGAAACCTTTAACTGTTAAGCTTCTTCGAAGCTTTTAGACTCAGATGTTGAGATGTTGAAAGGTTAAGAGATTGAGAAAACTAAAAAATAAAAAAAATTTTTTTTTATAAAAGTTTGAGGATGTTTATCTTGTTTGACACTTAATCCCTTGCAGGTAAAACCTCTTGCTTTTAAACCGGGCATGGGGTACAATTGTTTTCGGGAAAATAATGAAGAAGAGTATAATGTTTGTGTACAGGGAAAGTGAGCTAGCGGTTTTGCAGCGGGAATATGCAAGGGAGAGGGTTCTTTTACCGTAATATATGGCAGAAGGAGAGTAAGGAAGAGCTGTGACCATGAGTAAATTATATGAAATCGTTGCGGATGACATTCAGCAGTGGGATATTCAATACAGGGTACATGCAACCAAACGAATGTTTCAAAGAAGCATCGATGAAGAAGAAGTTGTTTGGATTTTTTTAATGGATAGATAACTTTTCACGGAGGTTACAATGAAATGTGCAATTTGTCGCAATGGAAATACAGTAGCCGGTACTATTACAGTTGCATTGGATAAGGAAGAGACTACGTTGGTGTTCAAAAATGTCCCCGCACAAATTTGTGATAATTGTGGAGAGGAATATCTTTCATCCGAGACCAATAAAAAATTGCTTCAACTGGCGAATGATGCTGTAAGACGGGGGGTATCGCTTGAACTTTTAAAGTATGCCGCTTAAAGGTGTTTTCATTCGTTTCCAGTGTGACCCGTAACAGTCCCCTCTCTTCTTCTAAATCGCCCAAATCCAGACGAAAAATTTGCTTGGCTCCTTTTTTAATTGATTTTTTTTTAAGGTTTTTGGGGATGGGTGGCAAGGTTCTTCTTGATATGTGCCTATCGTCCGAAAGCATATAGTATTAGAAGATGGTTTTAGAATTAGCTTATCTTCTTTTTCTTTACTTTTTCTACTTTACGAAAGATTGCAGCAAATTGGAACGCGACCCTTTCGTCAATATCTTTATATCTAAAACCTGTGGGTACATTCTCATCAAGCTTATCGCCATATATTTTTTTTAATTCATCATATACGATTTTTGGTTCAAGAAACAGCGTTGCTCTCTCAAATTGTTGTTTTTCAAAATCACTCTTACTTCTAATTCCGTCTATTACTTCTATACTCAAAAATGCCTTGAGGTATTCAATGACATTTTGTTTATTTTGCTTGAAAGATTTACGAAGATGTTCATTTAAATCCTCTTTGTCTGAGTACTTGCGCCAATGGTTCAATAAGGTAAAAATGCGTTCGGGGTATTTCAGATAAAGAATATCTTGTTCTGCTTCTTCTTTAATTCTCTCGGCAAATTGCGTTCCAAGCTTTTCAATTTCTTCATCTGAAAACCTTTTTTTTATTTCTTGATTCCTCTCTAATCCTATCAAATTCCCAAAGAATTCAGCAGCAAAATTTAAAGGAGAAGTATTTATTAAAATGTCCTGAGTGGCTGCAAGCCTTTTTCCCCTTTTTGGTATATTTGATAGAAGAACATATACCAAATTTATTGCGCTCAACCAAGTTAAGAAAATACCTGAATTAGGGTATAACTCTGCACAAGCTGCGATTGCCCTGGAAAGATTTTCAGATATTTCTTCCGACAGAGAACCTGCCTTTTGACTTAACTTTGAGATTACTTTATCTGCTTTTTGTTCAGTAATCATTTCACGAAGTGCTTCAATAACATCTTCTATTGGTTGTTTTGGAAGATTTGAAAGAAATTGTTTGATTTTATGGTCTGAGATGTCATATTCTGGTACGGCTTGAGCAAGGTAACGATTAAAGTAATCCGGAGAGCCTATTCTTTGTTCTTCTTGCAACTTTTGTTCAAAAAACGGGTTATAATGAGTATCTCCGAGAGATTCTTCTAATTTGGGAAATATATGCAATAGTAGAGCTTCGATTACCACTCTTTCCTCTAGCGAGAGGCTTTCTAGCAAACCTTTAAATGTTTCTTTATTTTTATCAGTAATTTTTTCTCTATCACCCGAAAAATGTACCATTTTAAATTTGTTAATTGTCTGACCTAAAAATAATTCCTTATTGTCAATAATTTTTTCGAAAAATTTTGGTTGGAATGTTCTGATACCTTCAATCAGCATCAGGTCAGCGGGATTAATTTCGCCTTTTAAAAGTGGCAGAACAAAAGAAAGCCTGTTTGCGTATCGTATACAAATCCGTGGAGTTTTAAGGCTATTGCTAAAATATGTGTGAAAATAATGCTCAAATCTTTTCTTTTCATTCTCTTCCAAATTTATTTGCGAATCTTGCAAGTTTTGGGATGCTAATTTAAGGCAGAATTTTGTTAAATCGAAAGAATCTATCTCAGGTAATGGCAATGGCACCTGGACAATTTTTTCCAAAAAATTCCGCCCGGATTCGGAATTTCCAGAAGGATGCTTTTCTTTTAAATCAAAATCGTCGGATGCATACTTTTCATTTAAGGCGGCAGCAACCATCTTGTCATCAAATGCCAAAATATATATTATTCTGGGGAGGTTTGCTGTTAATTTGACTAACTTAAAAACCGCTTGTATCTCATTCTTATCTAACCTATCAATATCATCTATGAAGACCACAATGCGCCTGCCTTCTTGACCTTCTTCTCTCAATATCCCTTTCAATCTTTCCATTTTTTGTTCTAACGTAACGCTTGACAACTTTTTACCAATCTTTATGAACGCCCCTGCTTTTTTATTTATATTTACAAGGAGTTCCCCCCATTCCACAAGCAATTTACCCACCTTCTCTTTTTTGGAGCCAATCGCTTTGTTTAGCGCCACTGATAAAGATTCAAAAAAGCATAATATTAAAGAGCTTTCGTCTTCGAATCTCCAGGGGTTGAACTTTACGCACTGAATTTTTTTGGATTTCTTTAACTCATTTTCTATGAGATTCAAAACGGATGTTTTGCCTGTTCCCCATTCCCCGTAAATTCCAAACACAATACTATCTGGATTAACCCTATTAGTTATTACTTTCGCAATACCTTGAGCAAATGGCACGCGCTTAAATATGTCTTGTTCTGGGGATTCAATTGGTGAATCAGAATTAAATGTACTGTTGTTATCTATAGCCTTCTCGTTAGTCATGTTAAGCTAACCTCCAAATATAACCCCCTCACCCCGGCGGCTTGCACCTCGTATACAGCGTATATCTACTGCATTTCGCTGCCGACAGATTAATTTTGATGTTACCTTCCATTTTCAACCCATTATACCCGGTAGTGATTCACGTTGTCAACCCCCCAGGGCCAAAAATAGCAATGGTGCGTCATTCTCGATAAACGTTTCTGGGTTATCACGAAAAAACGAGACGTGGGTTTGACTTTTATGGGTGAATGTGCTAAAAATATCCAGGCTTACGTAATAAATCAATATGGAGATTAACCATGAAATGGCAGGATTATATTACGGTTGATCCAGCCGTATGTC
The DNA here is from genome assembly GCA_011772425.1 of Candidatus Aminicenantota bacterium. Taxonomy (GTDB): domain Bacteria; phylum Acidobacteriota; class Aminicenantia; order UBA2199; family UBA2199; genus JAKAGC01. The sequence goes on along the minus strand of WVZO01000264.1, from coordinate 399 downwards.
ACGGTAAAGCCTGTATGAAGGGCACACGTATTATGGTATCGGTGGTGCTTGATAACCTGGCTGCCGGTTTAACTGACGATGAAATTATACAGAGTTATCCTTCACTGAGCCGGGAAGCAATACACGCTGCCATTGCATATGCAGCGGAACTCGCACGAGAAAGAATCATTAAAACGGCATCTATGGATTATCGATGAGAATCAAGTTAGAATCAGGGGAAACGGTTAGGGGAAAAATTTGCCTGTCTCGAATGTCACTAACTTAAGGCTAAATAAATCCGAAATTCGAATATCGAAATTCGAAACAAATTCAAATGACCCAAATTTAAATGACCAAAACAAAAGAAAAAACCAACGTGCCAGGTTCTTTTTGTTTTGAATTTTGAACATTTGAATTTTG